>JAOZTO010000007.1:1873-15655 GCA_029942265.1 Desulfocapsa sp. | reverse complement strand
TTATGATAGTTCATCAGTAGTTAGAAAATAAAGTAACATCTGAGAATTGGCAAATCAATGAACTGTAACTCTTTAGATGTGTCTCTTATTCGTTCAATTGGACTTTCCGAAGCATAGTTTGCTATATGGGAATGTCCAATTGAACGAATATGGGGTACAGCTGAAGAAGTTACAAAAAAGGGAAAATACCAACTACAAACACAGCGAATGCCAGTACAAATGTACCAGCAACCGCAAACTGTGACTTTTCTGTAGTCTCAAAACTCTCTTCTGCATCAAAGAAGTACATATTGATGATCAGGTGCAGGTAGTACCATATTGAGATAATGCTACTGACAATGCCGAGTATCGCAAGAGCTAAATGGTCAGCAGCTATTGCAGCGGTAATAACATAGAATTTACCCATAAATCCAGCAGTTGGCGGTATTCCAGCCATGGATAGAAGAAAAACAGTAACAGCTGCAGCTGAATATGGCCGAACCTTTGCCAGACCCTTGAAATCTTTGAATGTGATTCTCTTTTCACCTTCTCCACTAAGATAAGAAAGTGCTGCAAACATTCCAAGTGTAGCAATGGCATAAGCAGCAAGGTAATACGCCAGTATCCCAGTGCTGAATTGCTCATTACCTATTGCAACAAGGGCAATAAGGATATATCCGGTATGTACAATACCTGATGCAGCAAGCATTCTTTTCAGGTTATTCTGGCCTATGGCGATAAGGTTTCCGCCAAACATTGTGAATATGGAAATGTAGAAAAGAAAAGTAACCCAGCTACCATGAAAAGAGTCATTTAAAATAAGAAAGTTCGCAAAAACTGCAAAGACAGCAGTTTTAAGTGCGGTGGCCATAAATCCGGTGACAGGCAATGCCGCCCCGTCGTACACATCAATAACCCAGGCGTGAAATGGAAATGCTGCAACCTTGAACAGCAAAGCAGCAAAAATAAGAAACGATCCACCGATTATAAGCGGTGCTGTTGCCGAATTGGCAGCTATAAATGCAGCGATCTCAACGAACTTCGTAGATTGTGCAGCACCATATATCAGTGCGGTTCCCATGGTAAAAAAAGCACCTGCAAATGCCCCAAGCATCAAATATTTGAGGATAGCTTCAGTGGCTTTGATATTTGCACGGTCATAACCAACAAGAACATAGACGGCAAGTGACATAATTTCAATTGCAATAAATGCAGTAATTAGCTCCTGGCTCATGGTGAGCAAAAGCATACCACACACAGCAAACATCATTAAAGAATAAAACTCTCGTGTACAGAACAGATTAATTTTAAAATAGCTGTGCGAAGTAACAGATGTGAAAAAACCACAGGCAAGAATAATAAGACCAGCGATAACAGTGAAATTATTGGTGGCGAGCATACCGTGAAAGGTATTTTCAAAAAGGATATTTGGTGAAGAACATGCGTTGAGTTGTGCCAGGAAAGCTACGGCATAGAATCCCATGCTGATAAGACTGCTATTCTCAAGTGTGATTTTCTCGTATGCAGCAGATAGTATCAGGAATATGGCACCTGTGCAAATGATGAGAAGAGGGAGTAATGATAGGAAATCATTCATAAATACTTACCATGTTTTATGGCCTGCTATGGGCAAAGCCGTACTGAAATAGATACTGAGAATTATTGTTTTTTGTGCGTTAGTATATTGGTGGTGATTGTTGCGACTTCGGGTTTTTCACTCTGGTACAATTGAGCTATATGCAATTGGGCAGACGGTTCAATTTTTTTAATAAAAGGTTGTGGGAATATACCCATTGCCAAGATGAGTAAAATAACAGGCAAAAAGGTTAATACTTCCGTCAAGCTGAAATCTTTGAATTTTTCTGTACGCTCGTTTGACTTTTCAAAAAATACACGTTGAAACATCCATAACATGTAACAAACTCCGATAATAAGACTAGTAGCAGCAAGGAATCCGATAAAGCCGTTGAATTTAACAGCACCAAGGATAATAAGGAACTCACCGATAAATCCACTTGTTCCAGGCAAACCAACCGAGGCTAGAAGGGCAATTGCAAAAAATGTTGCAAAAATAGGGGCTTGATAGGCAATTCCACCAAGCTGATCAATTTTTCTTGTCTGCATTCGTTCTTCTATCAACCCAGCTAACAGGAACAGTACGCCGGTGCTTGTGGCATGCGCTGCAATTTGGAAAAGACTTCCCGTTAAGGCTTGCACATTCATGCAGAAAACACCAAGGGCGATAATGCCCATATGTGACGCTGAAGAAAACGCAAGCATACGTTTGATATCTTTTTGACCAATAGCAGCAATACCGCAGTACATCATCCCAGCAGCTCCAGAAAGAGATAAAAGGATAGCAAATCTGGTAAATTCGATCTCAAAAACGGGAATAATAAAGCGAATAACACCGTAGATACCAATTTTTGCCATTACAGCAGAGAGTATAAAGGTAGTCGGCGTAGGGGCTTCTGTATACGCATCCGGCAACCAGGTGTGAAATGGAAATAGCGGAATTTTAATGGCAAAAGCCATCATAAACATGATAAATGCAAGCACAGCAGAACCACCACCAAGATCTAGCTTAGCAAGCTGTACAATATCAAAAGTCCATTTTCCAAATTGGGCATGGTAGGAAGCACCAACATAGATAAGTGCGGCCAGCATCAACAGAGATCCAGCGATTGTATAAAGAGTGATTTTGATGGTTGCAGAAAGTTTTTTCTCTCCGCCATACAGGCCAATCATAAAGAATATCGGCAGGAGCATCACTTCCCAGAAGATATAAAAAAGGATAAGATCGGTTGCACATATTGCGCCAATCATTGCACCCTGAGCAATAAGTAAATTAGCGTAGTATCCCTTGCTTTTATTCTTGAAGAGGGAAAAAACCATGGGGAATAGAACAGCTCCTGTCATAAGCACCATAAGGCTGATTCCATCAATCCCAAGGCCATAATTGACACCAAATGATTCAATCCATAGATAATTCTCAACGTACTGCATACCGCCAGAACCATTAAAACCAATGAACAAGTTCACACCAAGAATAAGAATGATGATACTTGCAAAGAAACCAAGAGATCTGGCAACTTCTTTGTTCAGAGGAAGGAGGAGCATTGCCAATCCCGTAAGGAGTGGCAGAAAAATCATAAATGAAAGACCATATTCGAACATTTTATACCTTGCCTAATTATGATAGACTCGTAAAAAGTCTGGAATCAAGATGAAGAATTTTTACAAATCCATCAATTAATCGTTTGAGATAAAAACAGACTCATGAGGCTCAAGCCTATGACCATGTAAATTGCATAGACCCGAACATATCCAACCTGAAAAACCTTGAAAGATGCACCAAGTTTTTTGTACAGCCAGGTGAAAAACTTGATTGGAAGATCAGTAACCTTTGGTTCAATAAAAGCGGATATCAAAGATCCAGTTGTTTTATATGGTTGAACAATGACACAGTTGTAGAGCTCATCGATATAGAATTTGTTTGCACCCCATTTTGCAAAACCGGAGAACTCAGGTTCTACCGCGCCGTCGGCAAATTTTTTGTAGGCGATTGTTATACCGATAGCAAATGCAATCACACTTGCAAGGATTGCGGTAATCTCAATCCATACACTAACGTGTGGATGATGCTCCACAAGACTTGGTGCAAGCCAGTGAGAAACAGCAAGACTGCCACCAAAGAGACTTGGTAGATTCAGTACACCAGCAAATGCCGCACCAATTGCCAGAATAATTAATGGAACGGTCATGACAGCTGGAGGCTCGTGGGCATGATCAAATGCTTTCTGATCTCTTGGTTTGCCGTGGAAGACAAGAAAGATCATCCTAAACGTGTAGTATGCGGTCATTCCAGCAACCAGTACACCTATTGCCCAGATCCCGGTGTGACCAGTAGCTAAGGCTGAGAAAAGAATCTCATCCTTACTGAAAAACCCTGAAAATAGCGGGCAACCAGCCAATGCCAGTGCGCCTATCATCATGGTTTTATAGGTCGTTGGCATTTTTTCTTTTAAACCACCCATTTTCCATACATCCTGTTGATGATGCAGTGCATAAATAACTGAACCTGCGCCAAGAAACAGAAGAGCTTTAAAGAAAGCGTGGGTGAAAACATGAAAGATACCGGCGGAATAGGCAGTAATACCCACAGCAGCAAACATATACCCAAGTTGACTCACAGTTGAATAGGCAAGTATTTTTTTGATGTCTTTCTGAAACATTCCAAAGAAAGCTGCCAGCAGAGCAGTAAGAATACCAACCCATGCAATGATGGTTCCAGCAGTTGGGACATGAGCATAGATAAAACTAAATCGTGCAACCATATACACACCGGCAGTTACCATGGTTGCGGCATGGATCAAAGCTGATACCGGAGTAGGGCCTGCCATGGCATCTGGCAACCAGACAAAAAGTGGGATTTGAGCCGATTTACCACAGGCACCAACAAAGAGCAGCAAACATACAATAAGGCCAACTGATGGCGCAAGGTGATGGGCATTTTCCCTGAGTGAGTGGTAGTCAAAACCTCCTGAACCAATGGCCCAGAAAAGAAAAGACATGCCAAGAACGAAACCAAGATCACCTATTCTGTTAACAATAAATGCCTTATTTCCAGCAAGAACATTGTCGGTATCTTTGCAATAGAAACTAATCAGCAGATAGGAACAGAGCCCTACGCCTTCCCAGCCAACAAACATAACCACCGGGCCGCTGCCAAGGACAAGGATCAGCATGGAGCCAAGGAACAGGTTTAAATATGCAAAATATTTACCAAAGTTTTCTTCACCTGCCATATAGCCCGCTGAATAAATATGGATGAGTGAGCCAATAAAGGTCACAAACAGGATCATCAAAGAACTGAGAGGATCGGCAAGAAAACCCATAGTGACATGGAGATCACCAACAGCAAACCAGGTAAAAACATCGTGAATCAAGTATCTGGAATCAGCAGGCATTCCCCGTAACTTGAAAAACAGTATCAGCGAAACACAAAATGCGAGAATCGGACCTATGCATGCTATAATGCCATACAGCTTATCTGGATACTTATCTGTTTTACACGTCAGCATGTGCATAAGGCCTAAAACAAGAGCGCCTATCAGTGGAAACAGAGGTACTAATCCAATATATGTATTTATATGTTCCATGAAATCACCCTTTTAACAGACTGAATATATTAGTATCCAGTTTGCCCTTATGCTTGTTAATCAGAATGATGACTGCAAGAACCAGAGCAGCTTCAGCAGCAGCAACCGCCATAACCATCATGGCAAGAACATGGCCGTCCATGCTCTCGTGCAGTCTTGCAAAAGTGACAAATGCGAGATTGGCAGCATTTAGCATAAGTTCAATGGACATGAAAACCGTGAATACATTTCTTCTCGAAATAACACCAAGCATTCCGATACAAAAGAGAATAATGCTAAGAATTAGATAATCCTGAATCATTTACTTGAGCCTCCTCTTGCCAGCAAGTACAACAGCACCCAACAGAGCCACCAGTAAAAGAATAGATATGATTTCAAACGGAAGTAGCCATTCTTGAAAAAGAACAAGTCCTACTTCGTTTACACCACCAAAACCATTACCTATTATGGTAGTCTGACTCTCGGGCAGTGTTTTTACAACTTTGATAAGAAAAGCTGCAAAAGGAGAGATGAGAACTGCCCCGCCAATAAGATACAAAAATCGACCCTTTTCTTCGGGGAGATCCTTTATCTGAATATTGAGAAACATAATAATAAAGAGCATAAGAGACATAATTGCCCCTGCGTATACAATGAGTTGGAGCGCAAAAATTAATTTAGCGGACAGTAATGCGTACAGTCCGGCAAGAGAAATTATTGTGATAATCAAACTCATCGCTCCGTTCATTGGATGCCTGGAAAGAACCAATCCGGCACTACCAAGAACAGCAACTATTGAAAATGCGGTAAATAACCACTCGGCAACCATGATATCAAGCGCCCCCTTTCTTATAGTCTTCTTCAGAAAAGGCACCAGGAGTTTCAAGTAACTCCTGGATTCCTAACACAAAAGACTCTCTGTTATTGTCTGTTACTGAATAAATACCGCTATCCATCCTAATTGCATCCACAGGACATGCTTCCACGCAGTAACCGCAGTAGATGCATTCGAGAAGATCAATAGTAAATCGTTTAGGCATTTTTTCCGCTTTACCATCTAATCGTTCTTCTGCCTCAATCATAATGCAGTTTGCTGGGCAGTTGGTCTGGCACATAAAGCAGGCAACACATTTGACTGTCCCATCATCATGACTGGTGAGTCTGTGTCTGCCACGCCAGCGAACAGGTATCTCAGGTTCTACCTCAGGGTAATGCCTGACGTAGAGTTTTGAATTATCAAGAAGATTTCTGAGAAAATGGCGAAACGTAGTCGCCATCCCAACAAAAATCTCTATAAGATAGAGTCTTTCCCGAAGACTCGATCCCTTGCGAATCATTGTTTTTACTTCTGCGCCCATATCGTTCTCCTTAAGCACTTTGTTGTAGTATTAGCTGAATACTACAACAAGTGCGCTTGTAACCAGTATATTCAAAAGTGCCAGCGGCAGAAGCGTTTGCCATCCAAGTTTCTGCAATAGGTCATATCGAAAACGGGGTAGTGTCCAGCGTACCCAAATATATACAAAGATCATCATGGTGACTTTTGTAAGAAAAGTACAAACCTGTAGCAGTGTCACGAAAATGTGAGCCATTGAACCGCCCGACTCACAAAATAAAAGTGTAAGCAACAGAACTTCAACTACAACAACCAATGCCCAGAAACATTTGATATATACGTTTGCTTCGAAAACCCTGGGATCGTTTTCACGAGGGTAGTGACTGACATTACTTCTCTTTATCCAACCCGTAAAATAGTACATTATAATCGGCAAAAGAATCATCAAAAGAAGCGCAACAGGCTTTGCATAGTTGATCAGCACATCCGTTGAAAACCACGGTATCTGGTAACCACCAAAATAGAGGGTTATTATAATTGCACTGGAAGCAAACATTGCAACATATTCGCCCATAAAGAAGACAGCAAACTTCATGGCACTGTATTCAACATGAAAACCGGCAACGATTTCACTTTCTCCTTCAGCAAGATCAAAGGGAGTGCGGTTTGTTTCGGCAAATGCAGCAATGATAAATATGATAACTCCAACAGGCTGGAGAATTACGCCCCACATGGGAATAAACCCAAAGAGTAATCCGCCTTGAAATTGTGCCATTTCATTAAGATCAACGGTTCCGTACACCACCAGAAGACTGATGATTGCAAGAGCCATCGGAATTTCATAGCTGATAACCTGAGCAGCTGATCTGAGCCCCCCGAGTATGCCGTATTTGTTGGTGGAAGACCAGCCAGCAAGTATAATGCCGTACACAGCAAAACCTGCAAAGGCAAAAAACCAGAGAATACCAATATCAATTGGAATCCCTTGCATGATATAGCTTTTTCCTCCAAGAACCAGAGTGTCGGCAAAGGGGACGACCGCAAATGAAACCAGAGATGTGAAGAAGACAATGATCGGCGCAAGGATAAAATAAAACTTGTGTTTTATGTGGCCGGAAACCATGTCTTCTTTAAAAATCAACTTGGCAGCATCCGCAAGATTCTGCACAAGTCCAGCAGCTCTGAAACCGTATATATTAGCACGATTTGGTCCGGCACGATCCTGGAAAAAACCGGCTCCTCTTCTCTCCATCCATACACATACTGCTATAAAACAGAGCGGCACAAAGGCACTGAAGGCAACTCGAATTGCTATCATTACATAATCAAGCAGTGACATTGGATGCCTCACTATTGTTTAAGTTCAACCCTTCAGCCGGAATATTTTGCAACTCTGTATTGCTGAGTGCAGGGATCAGTTTCTGTAGCTCACAAAAGATATCGGTAGCATTTTTCATTGGCCCGCCAAGTTTGGCAGCTACTATTGCCGCATCATCCAGAGGGGCATTTTTGCTAAGCGCCTTATCAAATGTTTGCAGAATATTATCACAGTTAATAAGGCTACCTGCGTATTCACTGTATGCTGCCAGTGGAATTAAAATGTTTGCAAGGTCTGTTAGATAATTTTTTTGTGAAGACAGAGCAATTATCACGGTGTCGGACAGCATTTCTTTTAGTTCTGTATCCGAGTAGGATAGTGAAAGATCATTGTCAAAGTTGATCAATAAATCAGCTGTGGCCAGTCTCTCTTCAAATTTTGCTTTGGTAGTGTCGATTTCAAGAAGATTAAGACCTGCACGATTTGCTGATTTATCATCTTGAATAAGATAATCGTCTCCGTCTCCTGCTTTTATATACCCATCACTGTAGCCACTAATAGGTGCATCAATTTGATCTGCAAGTGCTTTGATGGCAACAAGTTGTTCCAGTGAACAATTAGGAGAAACAAGTATAAGAGGAGAGCTTGAGTTCTCAATCTTAGCCAGACACGACTGGATGGCATCGTTGATGCTGGCTTCACTTTTATCAATCAGTACTTGTGTTACTCTGTTCTCGTTCTGCTGTTTGTAACTGAGCCTTCCTTCGTCACACATAAAATATCCATTGACCTGTTGGTTCAGGCGTGGACGCAAGCGATAGATTATATCATCTTCGTATTTTTGCCGGTTATGATCGATGGTTATATTGCATCCTTTTGAACATCCGTGACAGATTCCTGGGGATTTTTTGAGAAACCATACCCGTTGCTGGAATCGAAAATCACTGCTGGTCATCGCTCCAACCGGACAAAGATCCACAACATTTACGGCGTATCGATTTTCAAGAGGCCTGCCAGGGAATATATTTACCCTAGATTCATCAGTTCTGTTGATGATACCAAGTTCGCCTGTTTTGGTGATTTCCCGGCAAAACCTTACGCATCTGCCACAAAGCACGCATCGTTCTTGGTCATGGACTACGCCGCAACCAAAATCCATTTTTTTGTTTTTGTTTACCTGGGCTACGGTCATTCTGCTTTCACGCTGATCGTAATCCATGTAGTAATCTTGAAGCGAGCATTCTCCGGCCTGATCACAAACTGGGCAATCAATGGGGTGATTGATCAGTTCAAGTTCCATTACATCACGTTGGATTTTCTTGATGTGTTCAGCGTCAAGCAGCACTTTCATACCTTCCTGTGCCGGAGTTTTACAGGCTGGTACAAGGGGAGGACGGCCATCCTCAATTCCTACGAGACACATTCGGCAGTTGCCGTCTGCGCCCAGTGCAGGATGATAGCAGAGATGTGGAATTTCTATCCCGACGGCTCCAACAGCGTCTATCAGGTTTTTACCCGCCTCGACTTCCACCTCGACGCCGTTTACAAAAAGTTTAACCATATCACTCATGGGCTTGCCTGTTCCTGTTTCTTATGTGGAGAAGGATCTGTCTGTATATATGCTTCAAATTCATGTCTGAATTTATCAAGATAACTGCGCACCGGCATGGTGCAGGCAGCCGACAGAACACACACTGTTTTCATTTCAATATTGTCGCAGAGTTCACGGAGCAGGTCTATATCAGCCATGCTACCCTCGCCACTCAGAATTTTTTCAGTAATTTTTAGCATCCAGCCAAGACCTTCCCTGCATGGAGTACATTGGCCGCAGGATTCGTGATGGTAAAATGCAATAAGATTTTGCACCAGTTCAACCATATCAACAGTTTCATCGAGAACAACTATACCGCCGGAACCAAACATAGTCTTATGCTCGGCCATTGATTCATAGTCCAGGGTTGCGGTTTTTGCCTCTTCCGGAAGTAGTACAGGGGTTGAACTTCCACCGGGGATTACCCCTTTAAGCGCTCGTCCTTTCCAGACACCACCTGCAACTGTATCAATAACCTGGAGTAACGGCAGACCAAGCGGCAACTCGTACATACCTGGTTTTTCAACATGACCAGAGATACCAAACAGGTGCGTTCCTGCACTTTTTTCAGTACCATAAGCCTTGTAGGCATCAGCACCTTTTTCCATGATAAACGGAAGAGATGCAATGCTTTGCACGTTGTTGATAATAGTGGGACAGCCGTAGAGTCCCTCAACAGCAGGGAAGGGCGGCTTTGATCGAGGTTGCCCTTTTTTTCCTTCTATGGATTCGAGAAGGGCGGTTTCTTCACCACATATGTAGGCTCCAGCACCTCTATGAACAGTGACTTCAAGTTTGAAATCATGACCATCCACTGTTTTACCCAAGTAGCCGGCGTTATATGCTTCGTCGATGGCCTCTTGTAAAATTTCCACCTGACTTGTGTATTCGCCTCGAATATAAATAAATGATTCATGGCAATCTATGGCATAGCAACAGATGATAATACCTTCAATCATCATATGTGGATCTTTAACCAGGATATATCTATCTTTGAACGTAGCAGGTTCGGACTCGTCAGAGTTGACCGTAAGATAAATAGGTTTTCCGGTATCTTTTGGGAGGAAACTCCATTTGAGCCCCGCAGGGAATCCAGCTCCACCTCTTCCACGTAAGCCACTGTTCTTCACCTCCTCAATGACCTCTTCAGGTTTCATTGAAAAGAGTTTGTCCAGAGTTGAATACGCCCCGTGTTTTTTAGCAGTTTCTATCTTGTGGGCGTTTTTGATATCAAACTTGGCACTTAAAATTTTGACTTCCTTGACTTCCATATAGATACGCCTCTTATTGCAATGTGGTCAGCAGGACTTTAAGCTTTTCCACATCCATATTTTCGTGGAATTTGCCATTGATTTGGACAACAGGCGCGGTTCCGCAGTGTCCTAAACATTCGACTTCTTCAAGACTGTATTTTCCGTCATCCCTTACCTGACCAGGAACAATACCAACTTCGTCTTTCAGATAATCAACAATCTCCTGCTTTCCTCGCAACCAGCAGGAGAGGGTTCTACAGACACAGATGTGAAATTTTCCCATTGGGTGAAGGTGATACATTGTGTAAAAAGTTGCTGCCTCGTACACTTTACTTGCAAAGGTACCAATTCGGTCAGCAATATAGGCGATTGACTCCTGACTCACCCATCCTTCCTGCTCCTGTACTAGCCATAGGGATGGAAGAATCATAGATTCCCTGATGGGATAGCGTTTGGCCAGTCGTTCAAACTCTTTATCTCTTTGCTGATCAAATGCGAACGGTTTTCCTGTAGAAATTAGTTGTGAACGGTCGCTCATCTGTCTAACTCCCCACCGATTATATTTATGCAACTCAGGTTAATAACTGCGTCTGCAATCATGTTTCCTTCCACCATTTTATGAAAACCGCCCATTATGTAAAAACATGGTGGTCTGACTTTTAGTTTGTATGGTTTCCCAGAGCCGTCCGAGACAAAATGAAATCCCAGCTCGCCATTTGCTGCTTCAAAACCGTCATACCATTCCCCAGCAGGAGCATGTACTCCTTCAAAGATCAGTTTGAAGTGGTTTGACAGTCCTTCGATGTTGTTGTACACCTGATGCTTAGGTGGCAGACAAATCTGCGAATTGTCGATATTTACAGGGCCTTCAGGGATGTGTTTCAGGGCCTGGCGAATAATACGTAATGATTGGGCTATCTCTTCATACCGAATCATAAACCGATCATAGACATCACCTTTTGAGCCAACCGGAACATCGAAATCGAATGCTTCATAATTGTAATATGGAGCATCTTTTCTCATGTCGTATGCAACACCGCTAGCTCTTAGTGTGGGGCCAGTTAGACCATAGTTCAGTGCTGTTTCTCCTGATAACACACACACATCTTGAGTTCTGTCGTGGACAATGCGATTAGTTTCAACAAGTTTTAATGAATCTCCAACACCTTTTTCAATACCTTTCATCTGTATCTCAAGATCTTCCTTCCAGCCATCGTAGAAGTCGCGATACATTCCACCAATACGGGTAAAAGAACTGGTGAGCCTTGCTCCGGTGAGACGGCTGATTAAATCATATGCTGCTTCCTTCTCATTGTACAGATACCAGTAGTTAGTTAAGCCACCCATATCAACCAAGGCTGCTGCAAGGCAGACAAGATGGTCAAGCACCCTGTAAAATTCGCTCAGCACAACTCTCATAAACTGAGCACGTTCGGTTATTTCAACGCCAAGCCATGATTCAACAGCCTTGGCGTAGGCTATATTGTTCATCATGGAAGAGCAGTAATTAAGTCGATCTGTCAGTGGAATAACCTGATTATAGGTTAGCGTTTCAGAAGTTTTCTCAAAACCCCTGTGCAAGTAACCAATCTCGTTAACATTGGCGATGATAGTTTCACCATCAAGTGCCGTTAAGATTCTAATAGCTCCGTGAGTGGCAGGATGAGAAGGCCCGAGGTTTAAAAACATAACCTCGGTGTTAATGTCCTTCATGGTACTTTCGTCAACACCCTTTTTAGCAAGACGTGCCTTGATTTCTTTTTCGAGGCTGTCACTTTCGTAACAGATTTGACGTTTGTCAATGGGGTAATCTTTTCTTAGTGGGTGACCTTCAAATTGCCAATGGTTTAGTATCCTTCTCAGATCAGGATGTCCCTGGAAATGAATACCGTACTGGTCGTACACTTCCCGTTCTCCAAAGAGAGCAGCGCCAAAGAGGTGGGTGGCTGTTGGGATACCTTTATCTGGATCGGTAACGGGGGTTCTTACCTGAATGAGGAGATTATCTTCCCAGTTGCGCAAGGTGTATACAACGAAAAATCTGGCTTCCTTCTGCTCGGGATAGTCGAGATAATCGATGGCTGTTACATCAAGCATCAGGCCGCAGTTGAATTGTGCGTCGTTTTTGAGCCGGGAAAGGGTGTTTTCTATATTTTCAGGTTGTACGTCAAGGACAACTGAACCCAGAACAACTTTGCAGGTGGCGTCTGGAAACGCAGCCTTGATATTTTCTAGAGCCGTCGTATTCATATCAGTCGAGAATTCCTTTAAAGTCTTGATGGCGGTCTTGTAGCAAACTTTCGCCTTTAATCTGATCCTGAATTTTGATGAGTGCATCCAGAACAGCTTCAGGTCTTGGAGGACAGCCGGATATGTAAATGTCAACAGGAATTATGGTGTCAATCCCCTGTACGGTTGCATAGTTGTCGTATATGCCACCAGAACTTGCACATGCGCCCATGGCAACAACCCATTTGGGGTGGGGCATCTGTTCGTAAATTCGTTTCAGAATGACGGCCTGTTTGTAGCTAATTGTGCCGCATACAAGCATTAAATCAGCCTGGCGCGGAGAAAAACGAACTACTTCAGCACCGTAGCGTGAGATATCGTATTGACTTGCTGCTGCGCTCATAAATTCGATGGCACAACATGCTGTTCCGTAGACAAATGGCCACAATGAATATTGTCGTCCCCAGTTGATAATCTCATCAAGTTTGGTGGTAACTACTGTGTCGCCGAGACTTGCTTCTAATCCTAACGCCAATTTAACACCCCTTTCTTTAAGATATAGATAAGACCAGTAAGTAAAAGTAGCATAAAAACCAGCATTTCGGTAAATCCAAACCAACCTAGTTCGCGAAGGTTGACAGCCCAAGGGTACATAAAAACCGCCTCAATGTCGAAAATCAGAAAGAGTATTGCGATAAGGTAAAACTTTACACTGAACTTTTGATCAGCGTGGCCGATAACCGGGCCAATACCACTCTCATAGGCTTCGTTTTTCATTTTGCTTTTAGACCGAGGCCCCAAGACCGCAGTCAATGCCATCAGGCAGGGAACAAGAGCAGCAATACCGATCAGGGTGGCTGCAGAAAGAATCAGTTCCGTTGACATTTATATCCTCCAAGCGTTGTGTTTCAATGTGGTTACGATTTTAGCTTTTT
>JAOZTO010000007.1:0-1773 GCA_029942265.1 Desulfocapsa sp. | reverse complement strand
GTTAGGTTGGTTTAGGGAATAGAGATTTATTTTTAGGAAATTGAATGTCGATAAATCAAGGAGTTAATTGGGGGTAGTCTTGTATTCATAAGCATTATAACATTATTCACAAACGCTTATACTGTCACGTGTCGAACTGTATTATTGAGGCGAGTTGGCTTTTTTCTTGCGTAAGCGTCCAATTAACCGCACCTTGCTTTATCAAACTCCTGTCCTTGTAAGTGTTTCATGGAGCGCTTACTTTCTTACCAAAAAATGCAGTGAGAAATATTCCCGCCTCATAAAGAAAAAAGAGAGGAATGGCAAGGAGTCCGGTTGCCATAAAATCACCAGCGGTGAGCAAGAAAGCCATAAATACAATAGCCCCATAAAAATAGAGTCGTTTGCTTCGAAAGTATTTAGCTTCTACAAATCCTGCTTTTCCTGCCATCACCATTAAGAAGGGGATCTCAAAGGAGAGGCCGAATGCCAAAACAGTGCGGGCAACAAATGTGAGATACTTGCCAAATTTGGGGAGAGGTTCCAGACTGTCACTGGCGTAGCTCATAAAAAAAATCAACATTCGAGGCAATACGCCATAAAGCGCAAAGAATGCACCAGTAGCAAAAAGAAGAGTTGCCCAAAACACAACAGTAACAGCGAATTTTTTTTCGTTACTACGAAGGCCTGGAGAGATAAACATCCAGAGTTGAAAAAGCATAAAAGGGAAACTAGCCAAAACTCCTATAAGGAGTGAAAGTTTCAGGTAGGACAGAAAGGCTTCGGGAAGGTTAGTGTAAACAAGTCGGTCAAGATGGGGGCTGGCGTCGAAAAGAGGAACCATAAAAAAACGTGCAATATTTTCAGAGAAAATATACGCAATAGCCGAACAGACAACAAGAGCTATAAAAACTCTGATAAGTCGTTGTCGCAGTTCAACGTGGTGTGGCCTGAACTGTTCAATACTTCTAATGATGAGGGACACTAGCTTTGTTGTCCTTCGTTGGCACGTTTAGAGTTGATTTCTTCAGTTTTTGAATGGTCAACTACTTGTGTTTCAGTTGCATCTTGTTGTGTGTCGTCCTTTTTCTCTTTAGGTGTGTGGACAGTTTCTTCGGCATCTACATCAATGATGGTTGCTGCTTCAATCTCGGTAGTGCTCCTTGGGTCATACGCTTTTTTGTAATCAGTATCCTTCCAGACTCCATCCGAATCCCCCATGACATCATCTGTTAGAGCTTTTGCAGCTTTCTCAAGTTCTGGTTTCAGGTCGGCTAGTGGATTGCCGTCTTCTGTAAGGCTTTCTTTGAGAGTACTAGCAGTTTTTTTAAGCTCAAGGATTCCTTTTGCAACAGTTCGTGCAAGATCCGGAAGCTTGTCTGGACCGACTACAATAAGAGCAAGTGCCATTATAAGAATAAATTCGGGTAGGCCAATGCCAAACATATATACAACCTCTATATTACCTGGGAGTGTGTCTGAGAATAGGTGTTTCGTTCAAAATCAAAGTTTCTTCGAATCCATTGTTACAGACCTCGCAAAAAATTCAGTCAACTTTCCCGTCGCTGTAACTGCAAATGAATGTCCAATTAATTACTTTTTTCCTGATATGTTTACGATGTCTGTATTATGCGAATGTACGGTATTTGTTTAGCAGTGTCAAGGACGGTCAATACCTTCCGTTATTCGACGCTAATTAAAAACAATTGACTAGATATTACTTTTTTCACCGTACTTCTCAAATCTGAATCTGCAAATGATTGACTTTCATGAATCTCCTGACTATATTGATTC
>JAOZTO010000006.1 GCA_029942265.1 Desulfocapsa sp. | reverse complement strand
TGCGCCGTACAGGGAATCACGAAAGATGCTTCATGCATTAAATCAACGTCATAACGTGGCTGCGGTGGATATGGAGTATACTGCATTGTGCGCCCTTGCAGATTTTAGAAAAATTGATTTTGCTGCATTATTTTTGGTTTCCGATGAACTTTGGCAGGATGATTGGTATCCAGGATTTACCGGAAAAGTTTTTAAACGTAAGAGTAAGGCACAAATAAAACAGTTGATTCAGAATATCGTTTCAATGTCATCTTTTAAGGAGTCATAATTGTGGCTAGTTTTCATCTTGTAAGTCTTGGATGTGCCAAGAATCTTGTGGATTCGGAAGTAATGCTTGGGATACTTCAGGAAAGTGGATGGCAACTTATGGAAGATGCCACAGATGCAGATGTCCTTATTGTGAATACCTGTGGATTTATCCAGCCAGCTGTTGAGGAAGCCATTGAAGTTATTCTTGAAATGGCTAGGTATAAAGAAGATGATCCCACAAAGCATCTTGTTGTGACAGGATGTCTTGTGCAACGATACCTATCCGGTATCAGTCGGGATTTATCGGAAGTTGATCTCTTTGTCGGTACGGAAGGTGTGAAGGATATAGCAGATCTGCTTCAAAACTTACGAGAAGGAAAACAGACAGAGAAGTCCCATTGCCCTGATCGTTTTTTAATGGATGCCTCTCTGCCTCGTATAGTCTCCACGCCTTTTTTCAGAAGTTCCGTCAAAATTACCGAAGGATGCAGTAATCGCTGCACGTATTGTATGATTCCTTCCATAAGGGGCGATCTGAGATCACGACAAATTACAGATATAATAACTGAATTACAGCGTCTCGAATCGTCTGGTGTAAAGGAAATCTCACTCATTGCCCAGGATCTCACCGCTTATGGAAATGATTTGAGTGGGCAGTCCATGTTGGTTGAGCTACTTTCTCGTATCTTGAAAGAGACAAACCTTCCATGGCTACGTTTAATGTATTTGTACCCTTCCGGGGTATCGGATGATTTATTTGATCTTATGGGAACTGAAAAACGGATATTACCCTATATGGATATTCCGTTTCAGCATGTTTCAGATTCTGTCCTGAAACGCATGCATCGCCGTTATGGATATGATGATCTGTGTGGGTTTGTTGATAAAATCAGAAAAACAGTGCCTGACATTGCTTTACGAACCACGATGATGGTTGGGTTTCCAGGTGAAACAGAAGGTGATGTGCGGCAACTAGAAGAGTTTTTGAAGCAGTATCAGATCGATCATGTCGGTGTTTTTTCCTATACGAATGAAGAAGGGGCATTATCGGAATTTTTTAAAGAACAGTGCCCTGAAGAAGTTAAAGAAGAACGGATGACGCGAGTACTTGAATTACAGGCGGAAATATCAGGGCAGATTTTGCAGAAATACGTTGGGAAAACCGTTCCAGTCCTTGTGGAAGGACTGAGTAGAGAAACTGATCTGTTGCTAGAAGGGCGAACAGTTTATCAAGCACCTGACGTGGACGGCTGTGTTTATATTAACGATGGTATTGCAAATCCTGGTGATATTGTAAATGTTCGTATCACTGAGGCTCAAGTGTATGATTTGGTTGGAGGGATTACTGAAACATCAGCAAGTAGTAAGTAAACCGAGAGGTCGGAAGTATCTTCACAAAAATCTTATCAAAAGATTTCTTGTAACCATTCAGCGTAACAGAAAGAAACTAAATTAAAGTACAAAGCATACCTTTTGGTAGCCCCCATATTCATTTCAATTTTGCTCTGCAAGAATGAGAAAATAGTGAAGATGGGGACTTAACGGTTTGGAGGTGTTACTTACCAGCGTTTACCTGTTCCCTGAGGTCTTTTCCAACTTTAAAGAAGGGGAGTTTTTTAGGTTTTACTTTGATTTTCTGACCGGTTTTTGGGTTTCTCCCTTCGTAAGAATCATATTTCTTGATCACAAAGCTTCCAAAACCCCTGATTTCGATACTGTCTCCCTGAGCCAGTGCATCGGTCATGGTGTCAATAATAGTATTGGTAATTGCCGCTGCCTCCCTATGGGGAATATCGATATCCTGAGACAATGCTTCAATTAACTCCGATTTGTTCATGACTGGCTCCTGTACATTCAAGTGCGAATACTGCAATGACAGTATTCAAAATAAAAGAAAAAGAACTATTGGTGGATAAACTGCCTTAAATGGACACTCTAAAGTTGATTAGGAAGTGGCCTTATTAAAGGCTTGATTCTATACGGATACTAACTGTCCAAATTTAATCAATTATTTCGTCCTTTGTAAAGGGTTTTTTTGAAAAATCTTATTTAAATCGTTTTGATGGAGGAATTTATACTTTCCAATCGCTAGGTTATCAAGCCCCAGCCTGCCATAAGCAAGGCGTTTAAGCGATTGTACGGGGTGTCCGACACTCTGAAGCATTTTTTTTACCTGCCGCTTCCGACCTTCATGAATTGTTATGATCAGGACTGAATTCCGACTGGTTTTTTGTTTAATTTGTACAGAAGCAGGAGCTGTTTTCTTTTCTCCCAGGAGAATACCATGTTCAAGAGATTGAATTATTTGAGTTGATGGCGTACCCCACACATGTGCTTCGTATGTTTTGTGTACTTCAAATTTAGGGTGTAGAATTTTTTGTGAAAGTTCACCGTCGTTGGTGAGTAATAATGCACCGCTTGTGTCAAGATCAAGTCGTCCCACAGGAAAAACCCGCTGTTTTATGCCATGTAGTAATGAGGTGACAATGGGGCGACCTTGTGGGTCTGAGAGTGTCGTTACATATCCCTTCGGTTTGTTGAGAAGGATGTAGATCGGTTGCTCTTTGGCGGTAACAGGTTTGTTGTCAAACGATATTGTGTGAACGCCAGGAACAATTTTTTGACCCATCGCAGTACATATTTTTCCATCTACCTTGATACGACCATCGGCAATATACACCTCTGCTTTTCTGCGTGAGGCAACACCAGCCATGGCAAGAAATTTCTGTAAACGAACTGACTTTTCCATATTTAACGAAGAGATGGTGGAAGGAGTGAAGTGATGCGAGAATCTACCAAGTTGCGAGTAGGTTCATCCACCTCAAGAACATCTGTGTACCAGGGTTTCATTCTACAATCAAAAACAATGGGAGGTGTCAGGCCAACATGGAAACGCTGAACGCTACTGGCCGCACCATGAATATCTGCTGCTGGCTCAAATCGTGTGAAAAATGTCCATAAAAACTCCTGCACAGAACAAGTGGCTTCCTGGCAGTTATCTACTAGAAGGATTACTGGCCATTCTTTAAGATCTGGATATTTGGCGACAGCTTCAGCAAGGTCTGGTTCCTGTTCGTAAGGGGTTGTTTGAAGGACAAGGGTACCGGGAAGAAAGACCTTCATCTTGTGACAATGTGCTGGGAGATTTCCTGAAAATTCTTCAGGAAGAGCACGGATTTTTTCCCGGCCAAGTCCCATTATCATTGCTTTTGATCCCCTGTTTACTGAGGGGCCTGTATAATCGAGGGTATCCTGGGAAACATTTGCAAAAACAAAGAGATCTCTGTCCCATTGAATGCGTTCAAGAACATGAGTCCACAGTTTTGGAAAGTTAGTAATGTCAATATCACCATCTGTAAGAATGAGGAACTTGGTAAGAGACAACTGACCTTCTCCAAGAATCCTTAATCCACACGCAAAAGCCTCACGCGGATAACGGTCTGCAACACGGGCGGCAGCCAAGCAGTGAAATCCAGTTTCTCCAAAGGTTTTCAATTCACGGACTCCTTTCATGACGAGTGGAAAGAGTGGCGAAAGCAGATCTTGAAGAAAATCACCAATAAAATAATCCTCTTGCTTAGGGCGTCCGACGACTGTTGCAGGGAAAATTGCGTTATTTCTGTGGTAGAGGTGTGTTGCCTGAAAAACAGGATAATCATGTTGTAGTGAATTGTAGCCGTAATGATCACCAAACGGCCCTTCTGGTCTTCGCATATGTGGTGGCACGGCGCCTTTTACCGCAAATTCAGCATTGGCAACCAGTCGATGGCCTCCTTTGGGATCAGCTGTCATGTCCAGTTTTTTTCCGATTAACAGGGAGGTCAGCATCAGTTCTGGTATATCTTCAGGCAGAGGTGCAATGGCTGCGAGCATAAGAGCTGGAGGGCCGCCAATGTACAGCGTCATAGGTAATGGTTGGTTGAGTTTTTCTGCTTCGTGATAATGATATCCGCCGCCCTTGTGAATCTGCCAGTGAATGCCGGTTGTTGTTTCGTCATGACGCTGAATACGATACATCCCAAGGTTATGGCCTTTGCCACCAGGATGTTCTGTGTACACAAGTGGAAGGGTAACAAATGCGCCACCATCACTGTGCCACGAAGTAAGCATGGGGAGACTGCCAAGGCGAGGTGGAAGTTGGCAGTTTTCAAGGATCGATCCGTGTTTTTTATCCTTTAAGCCAATCTTTAGGCCATCCATAAAAAGATTGCGGTTATCCCAGAGCTTTTTGGCTCTGAGTGGCATGATCGATTCTGTAAGATTAACGAGATCTTGAACAAATTTTTGTGGTTTTGAACCAAATGCCAACTCCAGACGTTTTGCAGTGCCAAACAGATTGGTCACCACTGGAAATGAACTGCCTTTTACCCGAGTGAAGAGAAGTGCGGGCCCTTGCCGGTTGATAACCCGTCGATGGATTTCAGCAATTTCAAGATTAGGATCGACTTCTTCATCGATTACCAGGAGTTGATTCTCACGGCGTAACAAATCGATAAAACTGCGCAGGTCGTAAAGGATGTCGTGTGCCATTGTTATTATTTATGTGTATGGGGAGAAGGTTCAAGAAGAAAGAGTTCGTGATATTCATCTTCACTCATACTGTTTTTAAGGATACCAGTAAGGTAATGGACAAGCTCCTGGATTTCTTCGGTGGTTAATCGATTCGCAAGAGTTTCTGCCATCTGTTGTCTGCCAATGAGTTGCAGGAAACATGCGAGTGACTTGCGATCAAGATCAAGACTTAGACCGAAACACATTGTTTGGGGATTGATAGTATCCATGGCTACTATACTTCTCTTTTACGGTATCAGTTTTTTAGTTGCCATTGACCATTATTGTCACGACATGCAGTCGTGTATGTGGTTTGCGACTTTCCGTCTATGACTGATTGGATTTCAGCTTGTCTGCAAGGCTGGTGGCTGGTCGGATTGGTGTAGGCAGGTTGTGGAGTAACCTGGTACTGGTTTCCGTTATCTGGGTTGCGCCAAGCATTGCTCTGTCCGGATACTCCACGTTCATAGACGTGATTGAGCTGTTCCCTGTCGTACTTATCCATTTCATTACCAACCATATATCCAAGCATGGTTCCGATTGCAGCACCTATTAGTGTGGCTTCGGTGTTGTGTCCGATGGCTTGGCCGATCAGTGCTCCACCTGCTGCACCACCGCCTGCTCCCATTTGGGCCTTGTTTAGTCCTCCTGCACAGGAGGATAAGAGAAGTGTCAGACTGATAAGGATTGGAATAAATAAAGAACGTTTCATGAGGGAGTCTCCTAAGTTTAATGTTTGCAATTTAACGGTCGTTGTCCAAAGCATAAAATTGATCTAAGTACGATTTACTACGTTTTAGCTGTGTAATCTCATCGAGCAGGTCAAGAGCCAATGCAGTTCCAGGGAGATTGATTCGCAGGTCTTGCTGTAAGCGAATAGATACTTGTATTCGTTTGATTTCAATTGCTGCAAATCGCCATTCCTGTGGACTTTGTCCTTGTGGAGAAAGAATCCCTTCATCGATTAGATCCTGGATAAACTGGGCGTGAACCTTGCAAACATTACAGAGTTCACGAAGGCTGTATTCACTACTTTCATCAATGATAGTACACTGGAGTTCTGGTTTCATAAATGTACTCCTAGGTGACTGCGGGGATTAAAAGACATATTTTCTTTCATGCTGTTGTACAACTCGGTATCTTTTTCTGTGACAGGTTTTGGAACCATTATGGCAAGAGTTACATACTGGTCGCCACTTAGTTTAGCTGAGCAGAGTCCTCTCCCTTTAAGGCGCATTTTTTTTCCTGTTTGCGAATTGGGCGGGATTTTCAGTTCAACAGTTCCGCCAAGAGTTGGAACTTGAATAGAGGCACCAAGGGCCGCTTCCCATGGCGCAATTGGCAAGGTAAGCATGATATCCCGGAGATCATGGGTGAAAAAATTATGTTTTGAAAACGCAACTTCAAGGAAGAGATCACCATTCGTTCCACCTCCCATCCCTTCCGCACCTTGTCCAGCTAGTCTAATCTGTTGCCCCTCAGTGATGCCCCTTGGAATGGAAACCTGCAAAGTGTGTGGGCGAGTGATGACATGGCCTGAATCATCTACAGTAGGGCGTTGCAGTGTGAGAGATTGTTTGCTTCCAAGGTAACTGTCTCCTAAATTGATTACAATTTTAGCGTGTAGATCCTGGCCTTTTCCAGCGTATCGAGCTTGCTGACCGGCGAACGGATCTTGTGCCCCTGGTCTTCCCTGGGCACCAAAAAGAGACTCAAAGAAATCACTGAACTGTGATGCATCATTTTCAGTGTATCCGCCACCATTGAATTCAAAACCATTGTCCCAGTCTGGCGGTGGTTTGAAGTCTTGACCAGCCTGCCAGTCTTTTCCGAATTTATCGTAAGCAGCTCGTTTTTCGGTATCTTGCAAGACCTCATAGGCTTCGCCTATTTCCTTGAAGCGTTGCTCAGCAGAGTCTTCTTTGTTTATGTCAGGGTGAAATTTACGGGCAAGTTTCCGGTATGCCCTTTTAACTTCATCCTGAGTCGCATTGCGATCAATACCTAATGTCGTGTAGTAATCTTTAAATTCCATTTTTCATTCCGGGGACACCATACTTAATTGCTTGGGTTTTCTAAAAACAAGTGCAGGCAGACGTATGATCTTTTAAGCATTATTATGACAATTCTGAAGAGTTTGGGCGAAAGGCATTCTCAGACAATCTCCTATCTGATTATTTACATACCCTCCTCTTTTTGTTAATGTATATTATATGTACGGTCAAAGGCTGTCAAGGTGGAAACAATTGCTGTACTGTTAATATGCGGTAGAATCCACCTGGATTTCAGACTTTGTAACCATTCAGCGGTAAATATTCGGGTTGGTTCAAAACAGGCTAAGCCACTGAACTGTAACCGAATAGTTAGCAGACTTTTTACGAATCCATCACGTTTGATGGTTTCGTAAAAAGGTCAAATTTTAGATGGCTAAGTAGATAAGCGTAGACTTCGAAAAACTTCATATGCGAGGCGCGTAAATTTTATATTATTTCGGCGTACTAAAGTACGTCGTAATGATAGAAAATTTTCAGCAACGAAGCAGATGGAGAGTTTTTTACAACACCATCACGTTTTAAGGAGCAAATAAAATGGCAAAAGAGCAACACTTCATCCGTGATATATGGATGCTGAGTCGAGAATATGGTGTTTTGGCAGGTGCCGGTGGTGTAAAGGATGTAGTCTCTCAACTTGCGGCAACTCTTGCCCAAAATCCCAATAATTCTGTCCATGTTGTGCTTCCCTGTTATGGATTTATGAATCCCAGTGAATTAGGGTTTAGTTTTTTAGCCGATCCGCTTTTTCCAGAAAAACGATTACAGTTTGAAGTTGATCTAAATTACCCCGAAGAAGAACGTCGTGAAGAGGTGGCAGTTTGGACAGCCAAGCAGGATAGGGTGAATATCTACCTGATCGATGCGGAAAGGTACCGTGAAAAACAGGGCGTTTATACGTACACGGCAGAGGAGGAAATACTCTTTCCGTGGCAGAAAAAAAGTGAGGGACATATTGATTATTTTGCCATGAACATTTTGCATCAGAAAGCCGCTATTGATTTAATGATTCTTCTGAATGCTCGACCGGATGTTATTCACTGCCACGATGGGCACACTGCAGTTCTTCCTGCTATGATTTCTGAACATCCTGGTCTCCGCCATTATTTTAGGAAATGCGGATGTGTGATTACGATCCACAATGCAGGGCAGGGCTACCATCAGGAAATATCTGATCTTGCTTTTGCTCAAGCAACAACCGGTTTGTCATTGCAACAAATCCGCCAATCCATTCTTGATGATTGTTTTGATCCATTTCTTGCAGGATCTTCTTATGCAATAATGAATACGGTTAGTGAAAATTACGCAAGAGAGCTTCGAGAAACCATTGATGATCATCTTACCGGATGGCTTGGACACACTTTGCTGGAACGAAACATTACCCTTGAGGGGATTACCAACGGTATTGATCCAAACACTTTTTCCGCACAAGGTGCTGAGAAAATGCATATTGCCGCTCCTTTTAATCCCATCGGCAATAATGGGCTTGAGGGAAAGAAAGTATGCAAAACAGCTATGTTACAGAAGTTGTCTGGAAGTGATGCGATACCGGGGATCCGTAAATTCGGCGCACTTACACCTGATCCGACAATCCCTCTTATTACGTTTATTGGACGGCTCAGCACTCAAAAGGGCGTATCTGTTCTTACGAATACCTTGGAACAACTTCTACATGAACGAGATGATTTCTATTTTCTGTTGCTTGGAACTGGTAGTCCTTATGATGAGGATGCTCTGATTCAATTAGCAGAAAACGATGAATTTAGAGGGCGAGTTTGTATTCTTGGTGGTTATGATACGATCCTTGCCAATAAAATATATGCCGCAGGTGATTTTTTTGTAATCCCCTCACAATATGAACCCTGTGGTCTAACTGACTTTATGGCGCAACTGTTTGGGAATATTCCCATTGTACATGCCGTTGGTGGATTGGTGAAAATTAAAGATGGAGAAACAGGGTTTTCTTATGATGAACAAACTGTTGAGGCTTTGTCAGAGGCAATTAAACGTGCATTACAGCTCTATTTTGAAGACCCATCTGCTATTCGTACAATGCAACGGGATGCGGTGCAGTTAATCAATGATCGCTATACCTGGAAGACCGTCAGTGAGGAATATTTACAGCTTTATGTTAAGGCAAAAAAGAAAAAAATCATATTATGATGGCGTCGTAAAAACTCTCCATCTGCTTCGTTGCTGTAAATTTTCTATTATTACGACGTACTTTAGTACGCCGAAATAATAGAAAATTTACGCGCCTCGCATATGGAGTTTTTCGAAGTCTACGCTTATCTACTTAGCCATCTAAAACTGAACCTTTTTACGAGTCTATCATATTGTAACTTTTAAAAAAAAATTAACCAATGAAACAAACAATAAAAAACATTGAATCTGATGCACTTACTGCCAATCTTATAGAAACAGCAGAAGACGTTGTGTTAAACCCTGAACTACAGGTACTGCTTGATGTTGTCAGTCGCTATAAGGGGCTTCACAGTACACTTGAGAATCTTCTGTATGAGATTTGCCACCCTTACCGTAATTGGAACATTCTTATTCCTCAATTACGTAGTTTTGTTTTGAAAAATTGTAATCACTATCTGCGACATGAAGATGGCTCCAAGGCGTTTACGCTCTTTGCCGACCTTTTTATTGTTGCTATGAAGGATTGTGAAAAAAATAGCAAACTACTCTCTCAAATTATAGAATCGCAGGTGGCATGGGTTGCCAAAATGGCGAGTCTTTTTTCTGTGGATGATTTGTATAGATATCAATCGGCATTGAATGAATATTTTGACGATCTAGTTGAACTGGATGATGGTGAAACATCTATAATGATGCACATTGTTCAGGGACAGCATCCCATGAAGAAGTTGGCAGGCTCTCTGCTCGGATTTGTTGATAAGGGTGCGGATGCTTTTGATTACCAATCAATTGCCCAGCTGATGCAGGCAATACTCAAAAGAAATTACAACTATTGGCTCTGTGAAGACGATCCGCTTCCCTGGTTTCTTGGGCAGTGTGGAGTATTGTGCGAAGATTTTCATTCCGAGCAGTTGTTTGCTGCAATTTCCCATAAATCAATGGAAACACATAACGGTATTGTGGCAAATACTGATATTTCAGCAGACCCGGTTAAGGCTCTGCGTGATCTTTTAGAATTACCCGCTCATATTGATATCGTTCGATTATATAAACAAATTCCTGCCCGTCTTGCTGGAGTTGATGGAAAAGCGCTTGGTGTCTCGTCGGAACAGGGCTTACCGTTAAATCGTTTCGCAGAGAATCAAAAACTTTTATTTCTTTTCAGAATCATGGATACTAAAGGCTTGTATCTAATTCATGAAGAGACTCTACGTGAAATTAATCGTTCTCTTGTTCAGCTGATCCGCATCCAGAAATTTGAAGAGATAGAAGAGTTTTTACTCACTACTTTTCAGCTTCTTAAAGTGAATGTTCGAAAATATCCGCATACTTCCCTACAGTGTATTCAGGTAATCGGTGGTGAAGTATTCAAACGTAAAGATAGCCGCATGGTGGAGACTTTTCTCTGGCAGGCTGTTCGTTTCGGGTTTCAGTATGCAAATGTCAGTGGTGTGGATGAAGACTGGCAGCCAATAACAAATCCTACGCACCTTGCAAATATCAGAGTCTGGCTTAATTTGATTATGCAGGAGCCAAAATGGTGCGGCACTCTATTTTCTGCACTCATTATAAACATTAAGCTTTCGGGCACATGTGTAAAAGACACCGATATTTTTCAGCGTGATATTACGAATTTACTTAATAATCCCATCGAACCTATTTATAATCTCACCAAGCAGTTTACCAAACTTATGCCTGTGTTTTTTAATGAAATAGGGGCAGAAGGTGATTTGCGTGAAGTGTCAACAGAGCTTGATGAGATTCATAAACGACGTGATATTCTGATTCATTTTTTACGTAAACAGAGCCATGTGGAGAGCTCCAATCTTATTGTCGACTTTATAAAAGCTATCTTTGTTTTCTGGCTGACACGAAAGAAAAAAGTGTTACGTCCATTTCTTCCAGATGAGGTTTATTCTGAGATTGCTACTGACGGCATATTTATTGATGAGCAGAATCTGCTGGCAAGTCGTATCCACAAACAACTACAATTCTCTTCTCCAGATGATCTGCTTTCCTGGAATCAGGAAGAGAGGCAGGCGTATCTGTCAGATCAGGCTGATATTCCACAATCTGAACTGCGGCGATTTGATCTGCTGGTTCATATGTTTCAGTTGCTGAACCAAAAATACAACCTGGGATTCCAGGAGTTACGCACTGAACTGGAGCAGGCTGCACAAGAAGGGTTCCCGGAAATGCAGGATCTGCTCTTGACACTTGAAGAGTGTGATACCTCTCAATGTATTGATGCGTTGCTGGGTGCGTTGGAAGGTTTGAAGGAGACAATCTTATCTCCTGAGACATTTGAAGCAAAGGAAGATATTTACTATAAACGCCATATTGCAGTTGATATTCCTTCGGTGTACGGACGATACCAGGAACGAAAATTTGACAGTATGAGCCTGAGTTTTCGTTTAGAAAATCTTACTAAAATCTTCCTGGAAAAACTCCCTGAAACTGTCAATCTCTCCATTATCACCCAAGCGACATTTTATAGTATTGTTAAATGTTTGAAGTTGTATCTTCGAGCCCTTCAGGTGGATGGAATATCTTCAAGGCGACTTGAAACATATGTTGATTTACTTACCAGTTCTTTGAATATCAAGAGATTTTCCTACACCCAGTATCTTGATATTTTTCGTGGTCTTTCAGAAGGTGTTAAGGATATTATTTATTCCTACTACACAAATATCCATCAGAATAATCTTTCTATCATCATTCCTCAGATTGGTGCAGAAAACCTCCTTACCAATTACCGATCTCTCTGGAATGACGACGAGCAGTCGAACTCAATTCATAGTTTATCAGAAGCTTTCTTAAGGGATCTTATTGCAACAACTTTTGGTTTACAGCACCTCGATAACTTTATTATTCGGGTCATAGGAACACTTGAAAGTCAAAAGGATGTTCTTGATGAGCATCGTCTTGATCTGCTTATGACCTATAATCCGGAACAGGCTATATCCCAATTACATAGAAGAAATCCGTACACTCACGACCTTATCCATCTTGGAAACAAAGGGTTTAACCTTGTGACACTAAGTGACGATAAAAAGGCAGTTCCACCGGCTTTTATCATCACCACAGAAGTTTTTCGCTGCCGGGAAGTGATTTATGGCTTTAATAAGGCTCGGGATGAGTTTATGCAGCGAATACGCAAATCTCTCACAGAGCTTGAACAAATCACAGGCAAAAAGTTTGCAGATACCAAAGATCCTCTTCTGCTCTCAGTTCGTAGTGGTGCGGCTGTTTCCATGCCGGGAATGATGGCCACTGTACACAATGTCGGGACAAATGAAGAGCTTATCGAAGAGGCCGCCCGAGAGCATGGAGACAGCTATCTTGCCTGGGATAATTACAGGCGTTTTCTTCAATCATGGGCCATGACCTCAGGGGTGAACAGGGAAGATTTTCAAACCCTTATGAATGAAGCCAAAACGAGACATAATGTAAGTATGAAGGGGCATTTTTCACCCACACAGATGAAGGAACTAGCTCTTGAATATCAGAAGGTGGTTCGCAATCAGGGCTTGGGGATTCCAGATGATCCTTGGCTACAGCTTGTTACTGCTATTGAGATGGTGTTCGATTCATGGGAAACGGAAAAGGCAGCTGATTATCGAAAGATTATGGATGTGTCTGATTCGTGGGGTACTGCTGTTATTGTGCAGACCATGGTATATGGGAATAAAAGTCAATCGTCTGGTTCCGGTGTATTATTTACTGCTCATCCGTACCGTAAAGTTCAACGAGTGGCGCTCTGGGGAGACTATGCCTATGGTGATCAGGGGGAGGATATTGTCTCTGGTCTGGTAACAAGTTATCCGGTTTCTGTTGAACAGGCAGAACTGGATGGACGATCAATGGACAAATCATTGGAAGTACGTTATCCTGACATTTATAGGGAGCTGCTTAGCATATCGAGGGAACTTGTGTATGAGAAACGCTGGAATCCGCAGGAGATCGAGTTTACCTTTGAAGGACCCGATGCCAGCCAGCTATATATCTTGCAAACACGGGATATGATAACTATTAAAAAGCAGGAACGTTTTAATGTTTTCGTTGATGCGGAAGCTGTGAAACAGGCGTATCTTGGAAAAGGAATAGGAGTATCCGGTTCAGCTCTCTCTGGCCGCGCAGTGTTTACTGAAGAAAATATTCAAGAGCTTAGACGTACAGATCCTGATATTCCTCTTATCTTGATACGTTCAGATACTGTTCCTGAAGATATTAAAGTGATTGACATGGCAGAAGGACTGCTTACATCTAGAGGTGGCCAGACTTCCCATGCTTCAGTGGTGGCGGTACGACTTGAGAAAACGTGCATAGTTGGTTGTAAACATTTAAAGGTGTATGAAACCAGTCAATATTGTGAAATTGGCGATACTCTAATTAAATTTGGAGATCGTGTGTCGGTTGACGGCAGAAGTGGGCAGGTCTTAATGGGGAACCATGCAATTTGTGAAGAAATGCATATTTTACCGATTTAAGGTAGTCTGTGACGAAGGTACCGTGATTTGGTTAATTGACCCAATACTGGCATGAAATAAAAATATTCGGGTTGAGTTCAAAACAAGCCAGCCCATTGAATTGAAAAAAAAATGGAGAATAAAATGGTAAAAAAATCTCAAAAAAGCACTTTCCTAAAGGGATCGTCCTTGTCGGCGTATGCCAGGAAAAAAGCAACGGCTTTAGGACTTGAAGGGAAAGGGATGAAGATGGCAGATCTTGTGTGGATGATTCAGGAAAATGAAGGACATGGAATTTGCTTTAAGAAAGAGAAGACATGCTCTCAGACTGAATGTTGCTGGCAGTTATCCTGTGGTGCTAAAATGACTTGATGGGTTGCATGACTTCAATAATTGTCTCGTATGCCGAATTGTCTTTGTACTAGGAGCTTGTCCGAGAATGGCTTTTCACCCAAAATATTCAGAATTGTTGAAAAACAATGCCTGCGCCTATTTTTTATCGGACAAGCTCCTGGTGTGAATCCAGCCATTCACCTCGCCATCGCCACCTTGGCATTGAAACTGAAAAAAGGAAACTGCATGACCAACAACGATATATTACGTCGTCTCCGCTATACTTTTAACTGTGATGATTCGAAAATGATTTCCATTTTTGGCCTTGCTGATTATGTCGTAACCCGCGAACAAATCTGCGATTGGCTCAAAACAGAGGATGATTCTGCCTACCAGGACTGCAGCGACAGCCAGCTGGCTATCTTTCTGAATGGTTTGATTAACGATAAGCGCGGAAAAAAAGAAGGCCCGCCGAGCGTGCCAGAGACGCGCTTAACCAACAATATTGTTTTGGTGAAATTGAAAATTGCTTTGAATTTACAAGCCGAGGATATATTGAAAATTCTCGATCGTGTTGATATTCACATTAGCAAACACGAATTGAGCGCATTTTTCCGTAAACCTGGCAATAAACATTACCGTGCCTGTAAAGATCAGATTTTACGTAATTTCCTCACTGGTTTACAGTATCAGTATCGAGATAACTGTTAGGTATTTTTGAAAAAAAGATTAGCATTATGTAAATATTCGGCTAGCACCCCATCTTCGCTTGATCTGGCCTGTTCACATGCCGGATCAAGCGAACCTGTGGCACTATCCAAACATTTACAGTTCAGTGGTTGATCCTATTTTTGAACCGAACCCGAATATTTACAGCATTATGCCCTTTGTTCAATACACTTTAGAAGGAAAAATATGAAAAAAACATTTCTATTAACCCATCCGAAAATCAAACCCCCAAGGCTTTTTGAAGCAGTCAAACACGATATCAAAAAATACGTTAAAAGAGAGCGTAACAAAAAGTTGCCGCAAGGTGTTGACTTTTGGGATTTTGACTGCAAATTCGGCTCTACTGAGAAAGACGCCCAAGATATTCACCTATCTGAATTCAACCAGTTCATTGATAAAGCAGAAGAACAGCAACTCACGTCATTTTATATAGAAATTCTAGCCAAGCCAATGCGCCGTACTAAAAAGCCAATCCTACAGGAATAACGGCGGAGGGGGGATGGGCACGATGGGCAAGGGCACAAGCCGGGTTCCTATTCGGGTCGTACCAAGCTAACACACTGGAATAAAGACATTTTAGACCTAATAGTAGCTGTTTTTTCGGCTTAAAATGCCATTTTTAGTGCCAGAAACAGTGCTTTAAGGAATAATAAACTCCTTCAGAACAACCGTGACGCACAAAGATTTTTAAAGCAAAAGTTTCGTCTCCAAAACCACTCCCCACACACCAATCAATCCATTGTAAATTGAAGGCAGTAAAACCTGTTTCAGTTGAGCCAGTAATAAGCAAAAATGATGTGGAGTTATGGAACCAGTACGTAGGACAATATCATTATCTCGGTTACAAACGTCCCTTTGGATGTTTTATCAGATATTTTGCAAGATCCCTCAATGTGAGATATTAGCGTGTGCACTTTTTGCCGGTGCTGCGAAATTCATCTCAGCTCGTGATGATTGGATTGGTTGGAACAGTACTCAGCATCTTCGGAATTTGCCATGGATCGTCAATAATTCCATGTTTGTAATTATGCCATGGGTAAAAATACCGCACCTGGCAAGTCATATACTGGGTCAAATACGGAGACGGATTGCCAACGACTGGATTTCCATTTGGGGATACCGTCCACTACTAATCGAAAGCTTTATTGATGAGCCCGTTGATCTAATCATATGAAGATTCCGCATCTGACACAGGAAAAAATTGAGGAACACAACAGAAAATCCGAAAGATAGTAAATATTCGGGTTGGGTTCAAAACAGCCCAGACCACTGAATTGTTAACATTTGGATAGTGTCCCAGGTTCGCTTGATCCGGCCTGTGAACTATATTGGTTCATA
>JAOZTO010000005.1 GCA_029942265.1 Desulfocapsa sp. | reverse complement strand
AATAAGAAATTTGCAGTAACGAAGAAGATGAAGAGTTTTTACGAATCCATCAAACTTAATTATTAAGAAAAACACCCAACTTGTCGATATTCAATTATAGGCAAGACATATTTCCTCATAATTCATACACCTTCTTTTATACATGTCCTTCGAAAAAAATAAAAAGAAAATTGATAAGATACTGGAACTAACTCAGGAGCGAGTTGCTGATGAAGTTGGTGGTCTTATGGGTGCGACCATGTCCATGTCAGATCTCTCTACTCGTTTGATATCAAAAGAAGATTTCTTTGATGAGCGTTCCGGAAAGATGATTTTTTCTGAAATGCAGTTAAGTGGTGAAATAGAAGGTGATGGGTGCATACTAGTTTCGGTTAAAGATGCTATTCGTCTTGGTGGCACGCTGATTATGTTGCCCGAAAATGAGCTTGATGAATCTGTCTCTTCTGAAGATTACAGTGAAGAAATAGAAGATTCATACGGTGAAATTGCAAATATTATAGCTGGTGCATACACGAAGACATTTGAAGAAATGTATTCGAAGAACTTTCGATTTATCCGCAAAAAACTGGAGATTATAACACCTGTTAAGGTAGATGTAGAATCTGATAAGCCCATTCCAAACCAGAATTATTATCAGGTTTCTTCTGCAATGACTTTAAATGATGCGGTGATGGGTAACCTTACATTACTTATCCCTGCTGAAGCATTCGGTTTAGATGAAAAAACTTCAGTATCTGAAAATGTTGCAACAGAGAATACTGCAATAGAAGATACAGAAGTAGCAAGTGGTACAACAGCAACCGATGAGACTGGTAAATCCCAAAAAGACATAACTGGAAATGATCAAACCGAAGATGAAACAATTTCTTCAGAGAAGGCACCCCCAGCACCTGAAAACACATTCGATGTCAAGAAACAGAAAAAACGTGTTGATGCTTGTTTAAAAGAGTGCAGTGTTCGTATGGCTGATGAAGTCGGTGCCATGCTTGGTGCAGAAGTGCAACTTACAGAACATGCCACTCGTATTGTTAATAAGGAAGATTATTTCTTCGACGAGGTTTCTGGAAAGCAAGTTCTTGCTCACATGGATGTAACTGGTGATAAGGAAGGAAAAAGTTATCTGTATATTGGTCTGAAAGACGCCATTTTTATTGGTGGCACACTTATTATGCTCCCTCCAAGTGAGCTTGATGTTCAAATGAGTCAAGAGGAATTTGGTGATGATACAGAAGATGCCTATGGCGAAATTACAAATATTATTTCAGGTGTTTACACAAAAGTATTTGAAGAATTATATTTAGATAAAATTCGTTTTATAAAAACTAATCTGGAACAAGTTGTTCCGATGAAAGTTGACGCTGAATCAGAAGAACCCATGCCGGATGTTTTGTATTATATGACAACCAGTAAAGTTACCATAGGCGATAAAGGGCTCGGTAATTTGCAGATGCTGATTCCTTTAGATATTCTGAAATTAGAAGCACTCACGCAGGAAGCAGCAGCAGATGATGCCCCAGAGCAGGAAAGAACAAAGGGTACCGTAAGTGGAAAAGTAACATCTGACGGTCATTCTTCTAGTTTGCCAGGTGCTAAACAATCTGGTGATGCTGCTCAAAACCCAGAGTTCCTCCTCGTAAGCAATGCAGATAATGCGTGCTCAAATATTACGGCTGTTTTGAATGAGCGTGGCATTGCTTATAAGATTCTTGACTATAAAGAGAATGTCAGCGATTACCTACCGGGTGATGTGAAAGCTGTCTTTCTTGTAATGTCTGTTGTTGATGAACAGGGACTTGGTGTTGCAATAAAAATTAGTTCTTCATCTGCGCTGCCTCTTATTGCAGTAGGGGCAGACTGGACAAGGACAAAAGTTATTAAAGCTGTAAAATATGGTGTAGATGATATCTTATTGAGTCCTGCCAGTAGTGATGATATCATCCAGAAAATTGAATCTGTTCAAGCAAAAATGGCCGCTTAGTTATCCTCCCAGAGCCCTTGCAAGTCCTTCTTTTTAATTTTTTCCAATAATGTTGTTCTCTTCAAATTTAATAATTGTGCTGCTTCTTTTTTGTTACCATCTGTCAATTTCATAGCTTTTATAATTAGTTGAGATTCATAGTCATTAATAAGGTCTTTGAAATTCACCTGCCCACCATCCCATTCTCCCTTGCTTGGAAGTAGAGTTGTTTGCTCTTCTGTTGAGGCACTAATAACGATGTCAGTGCGTAATGACGCCTGCTGGAGTATACTTGCGATAGAATCTTTATCAATTGAATCAGGGTTGAATTCTTCAAGAATTCGTTCCGGAAGGTCGTCTAAACGAATTGTTCTGCCACTGCATAAAACAGAGAGTTGTTGCACAAGGTTTTCAAGTTCACGGACATTCCCTTTCCATTTGTAAGAGAGGAGAGCTGTCATAACAGAAAGGGGAACTGTAAACTTTTCTCTTCCTCTTTTTGTGGCATGAGCATCAAGAAAAGTATTGAGTAAGATAGGTATGTCAGCTTTTCGTTCTTCTAATCGTGGAATGAGAAGGGGAATAACTGAAAGCCTGTAATAAAGATCTTCCCGAAATTTTCCGTCGGATACAAGCTGTTCAAGATTACAGTGCGTTGCAGCAACGACTCTTATATCAACGGGTGTTGCTTTGAGACCACCGACTGGCTCAAACTCTCTTTCCTGGAGTACTCGTAGAAGTTTGGCTTGCAATGACGGTTTCATATCTCCAATTTCGTCTAAGAAAAGTGTACCTCCATCCGCATATTGAATTCTCCCCATCTTATTTTGAACAGCTCCGGTGAATGCACCTTTTGTGTAGCCAAAGAGTTCGCTTTCAAGCAGGTCATCGGGAATTGCTGCACAATTTACCGGAACGAAATTGTTCTTTTTTCTGTTAGAATGAAGGTGTATAGCACGGGCAACAAGTTCTTTTCCTGTTCCAGATTCACCTCGTATAAGCACCGTGGCAAAATCATCCTCTGAAACTTTAGTGATCAGATTAAATAATTTTTGCATAACAGGGGTTTCGCCAATAATACCATAAAAGGGAACAGCTTCCTGTTGTTGCTCTGGTGATTGATTCGTGGGGGGGAGGTTGAGCTTTGTTACAGCACGCTTGAGTGCGAGTTTGATTTCCGATGTGTCATAGGGAGTATTGACATAAAAAAATATATCCCTAGAAATAATTTGCTGTTCAACTATTTGATCATTATGTGGAAAAGCAACTATAAGTAAAATATCTGGGAATTTTTCAGCGATGGTATCGAGAATTTTTATATAGTCTTGTCCTGCGAGTAGAAGCAGATTGAGAAAAAGAATATTTGATTGACTTGATTCAAGAGCCGTTATTAGTTTTGCAGATGCTGAACAATTGTGAACACAAGACGGTGCGTAAGTATTAAAGAGTTGTAAACACGCAGTTTGTATTGTCGGATCAGGGTCAGCAAACAGTATAGTTGGGGAAGAGGGCATAATAGAATAAAGTGTAGTTGAAATATTTGATAACGTGTTTAGTGACAATTACATTGTAAATATTCGGATAAGGTTCAAAAACAGGTTAAACTGTAAATGTTTTGATAGTGTCTCAGGTTCAGTCTATCTGGATTTTGAACGATATGCCTATTCTCGGACAAGCTCCTGATAACATATTTACTCTAGACTGGGTAAATATTCAATAAGTCAGCAAGTTTGCTTGATGTTCGGCGCATATTGAGACTTAGTAGTCGTGCAATTTTTTGAATTATTTTAACCCCTGTCGCTGGTGAATTTTCAGCAAGTTTGTCAAACCCTTTACTGGTTAATGTGAGCATTGTGGTCGGTTGTCTGGATACAACTGTTGCTGAACGTGGTGATTTGTCAATAAGTGCCATTTCACCAATCGAACTTCCTTTGGTGAGTCGTGCAATGATAACATTCTCTCCAGTTGCAGATTTTTTTAGGACTTCAAGGACTCCATGGACAACAAATCCCATAAAATTACCTTTATCACCTTCAACAAAGAGGAATTCTCCACGTTGCAATTGAATATAACTCATGTGCTTTGTAAGTAGGGTGAGCTCATCAACTTTGAAACTATCAAATAGAGACAAGCTAAGTAGGAAATCACGTGTTTGTTCTTCAGAGTCAGAGAGCTGTTCTTTGTTATTACCCATAAGATATTAAGAGTTTTTGTAACTAGTTAGGTAAGTATTCGGCTAGCACCTCATCTTCGTTCGAACCGGCTTGTTCACAAGCCGGTTCAAACGAACCTGAGGCACATCTAAACAGTTACAGTTCAGTGGTGTGCCTATTATCGGGTACTCGCTGAATAGTTACGAGTTTTTTAAACTATCATATTTTGATAGCATCGTATAACCTTGTTTCGAGGTTGTCAGTTCTGCTATTCTTGTAAATTTATTTTCCCTTAATATTTTTTAAGAGATTGTCTGATTACTATAAGACATCATAAACAAAAAATATGATTGTATTTCATTTGTGATGAATTCGTGATCATTCAGCGTATGTTATAAAACGTATAATGATCTTATCACAACCAATGAAAGAATGACAAGAGGCTTTTTGTCTTTTTTCTAAATAAATACAGATAATAATGATTATAGTACAATATTCAGACCTCGTAAAATTTTTAGTCAACTTTCCTGTTTATCACGTAGTAACGGCAAAGATAGGGAAAACTGAACACTGACTACTGACAACTTTCCCTGCACTCGTATCAGTGGGGGATGTTATGTATTCTTTTAGGAATAACCACCCATGAAAAAAATATTGATTGTTATACTTGTAGTTGTAAATATTGCATTTTTACAATGGACAGTGTTAGCATCAGAACTGGAAAGGGTTAAGGTCGTGCGAGTTGTTGACGGAGACACCATTGTTGTACGATATAAAAACAAAAACAGAAAACTTAGGTTTTGGGGAGTGGATACACCTGAATATCATCAGGCATATTCAAAAGTTGCTAAAAGATTTACGACTGATCTTGTGAAAGATTCAATCATTACAGTGGAAACAAAATATTGGGATGACTATGGAAGAATGGTATCCATAGTTACACTTCGTGATAACAGAATTCTCAATGAGGAATTGATTAAAAGTGGGCTTGCATGGGTTCATATTTATTATTGCAATGAATCCATTTGTGACAAATGGTACCAGTACGAAGCGATAGCAAAAAACAAAAAACGTGGACTTTGGCATGATCGTAACCCTACTCCACCATGGGTGTGGAAACGCAAGAAGAAATAAAGATTCGGCTATCCCTATTTTTTGGGGTAGCTGAGTAGTTTCGTTTGATACTATACGGATGTCTCTTTTTGATGAAGTGGCGCAGTAATCGTGCAGATATTGGTTTTGTTATCCTGTCGTACAATAGTGAGGCTTCCGTTGAATGATTGCAAAAACATCTCGCATAAATTCATACTATGCCACGCTTGATCGGTATCCGAATCAATGCGCAGTGTTTCCATGGTGCGAGGTGATCCATTGTCTAAAATTGTAATTGCAAAACATCCTTGTTGCAATGCATTAGTATTTACCGATAGTATTATTTTCTTTGTGTTATTAGTGTCATATGTCGGAAGTGAGTTGAGTGAGACCCTACAATTTTGTAGAGCTGATAAGATTACCAACTGAATGTCACTAACATGATGACTTAATAAGGTTGCAGGGAGTCGTGCTGGAATTACAAATTCAACTCCTTCGTTATTTAACGTATTGGATACAAGAGTTGCAATCTGATCAAAGAAGTCGTCTAAAGAAATGGCCTTAGCTGTTCCCTTTACACTTTCTCGGCTAAAATCATTTATTTCTTTCAGAATTTGTGAAAGTTTTTTTTCTTCATTATAAAGTTTGTGCAACAGTTGCCTGGTATCCTCGTTTAATTGTGAATCATTCGTAAGATCAATGATTGCTTGAGTATAATTAATAGAACCATTTGATATGTTGGTTAATTCATGGGTGAATTCCGTGAGTAGATGACCAATGGAACTATATCTGTAGAGAAATGAAAATTCTAAAGGATCAATGGCATCCAGTGAAGTTGTTGTATCAGAAGTATTTGAAGCCAGATGCTGTAATGTTTTATGGAGAGTGATAAGCGACACATCGTCTTCTTTTTCCGGAAAGTGAGTGCGGCAATAAGCGAGAATTGGAGAAATAATAAAAGTGTTCAGTGTAAGGAGCATTATAGTCACAAGTGCAACGCTCATTGCAAGAAATCCAGCCAATGTTTGATGCAGGCCTAGTAGCTGTTTTTGAGTGTATCTACTTATTAATAAATGGAAATTATTAAGTTTTGTATTGATACTTCGAAGCTGAGTTCCGAGTGCTAATAATTCTTTTTTTGAAGGAGGGGATTCTGTGTTTTCAATATTTCGTAATTGTACTGTGAGAGTAACAAGGTCAATCTGGCTGATAAAGGAGAGCTTGAACTCTTCAGGAATAAGAATATCTCCAAGAATTTTTTGTAGTCCAATGTCAAGTTGTTGAATTTCTTTAATTAATGTGTTGCTGTGAATAGTTTTCCTGTTTACTAAGGTTTCATTAACATGTTCTTTTATTCCAGTAAATTGGAATAACAACTGCTGGCTGGAACTGACCAAGTTTTCACAGTGTCTATAAAGAAGATACTGCTTTCCAGCAAATACTATTACAACCATAAGCAGGCTTATGGTTGTAATAGTAAAAAAAGAGAAAATTCGTTTTAATGAAATTTGGGAAAGAATAGTTTTCATTTTTCTTCTCTGTAAGAACTTGATGAACTCAAAGCAGCACAAATGCTGCTTTGAGAAATCTTAAGACATATTTAAAAGAGGTATCGCTTATTTTTCCCCTTTCCAGCCATATACTATTGGTAAACGGTAAACAATAAACCGGTAGGTTAGAAAATAAAGTGCGTAAATAGTAACTGTTATCCAAACTTCTTTCCAGTGTGGAATTTCCTGATATAACTGCCAGTTATAACAGACAAGTGAGGTGTTAAGACGATTCCATACGATACCTATAGCTGCTATAAAGGCCGCAAATCTAATAAGTGTGACATAGTGGTTTCTAACACCAATTGCGAACATAAACAATGGAAGTACCACAGCAACACCAAGCTCTAGAAAGTAGTAACTTCCCCAGCCAGTCAAAAGATATTCCCACTCTTGGTCATGAGCTATTGCAACAATTTTAATAACTAAATAAGTTATCATTGCAATGGATGAACCTTTTGCAAGACCAACGGTAATGGTGTCTAAACTGTCCTTAAAGGTGTCATCGCACCGCCAAGCCATAAAGTTTCTAATAAGAGTTGATGCTACAATGACCATTGAAAGTCCTGCAAATATTGATGAACAGAAGAAAAGGATCCACTGGAAATTTGTAGAGAGCCAAAGTGGGTGAACTTTTCCAGGCGCATAAGTGAATAATGCACCTAGTGCACCCTGGTGAAGTGTGGAAAGAATTATTCCAGAAACAGTAAGCCCAATCGCCCATTTTTTAATTACTCTTTTTCCTTTTAACCAGCCTATCCATTCAAAAAATGCAGGAAGCACTTCCGCTACTTGAACAGTCAAATATGTGGCGACATGCCAAGCAACAAGAAATAATACAGCAGCAGGCCCAAGAGACACAAACATGGGATAAGGGAGCCGCCATGGCATACCAAGGTCGACTTCAAGGAAAAGTACGGCAAAGAAATATCCAAGTAGACCGTTCAGAAGTGCGAGACGTTCTATTGGTTTAAAGTCTTTCCTACCAAAAAGTTCTACAGTTGTTCCGAGCATAAAACCCGAAGCTGACAAAGGAACCATGGCAAATAATCCAAATCCAAGAAATAATCCCCACGGATAATCGTTAGATGAATGTGTTACCGTACCTAATCCAAATAAATATCGTTGCATTAGAAGCGGAACACCAATGGCAAAAATAAGAATCATAAACCAGTTGATCGGGTTTCTGAGAAATTGCTTTTTATATTCTGGAATGGATAATCCAAGCCAGAGCTTTTCTTTAACTGTCCATTCAGACCCATCATTTTTCAAGTGATTGACGATTGGAATTTCAGGCCTGTCTTTTGAAAAGAGTTTCATACCTGTTCCTCCTTTTCATCCGTGTTCTGTTCAATTGTATGTTTTTTGTTTTCTTCTTTTCGCGTTGCAAGGAGATGGAATCCAACAAATAACCCAGGCCATATTGTGAGAACCATAGGGACAATTGCTAGGAAATCCTTAACAAAATTTAGAATAGGCTCTTTTGGAAGATGGATGTCGAATCCCATTTTATCAAAAGATACGCCTGAGAGGTACATCCATGCTGTACCACCAACCTCGTGCTCGCCATAAATATGATCAACATATTTACCGGGATTTTGGCGGATTCGTTGACGGCCAACTTCTATACAATCAGTACGTTTTGCAAAGCTTAAAGCTTCCTGTGGGCAAGCTTCAACACATGCTGGTGGCTTACCTTCTTTAAGGCGAGTATCGTAACAAAAAATACATTTCATGATGCTTGGATCAAATGCACTTGAATATTTGAATGCGGGAATATAAAAAGGACAGGCAATCATGCAGGTTCTACAACCAACACAGACATCCACGTTATAGATAACAGCACCTTCCGGTGTTTTTGTGTAAGCATTAACAAAACAGGAAGTCAGGCATGCCGGCTCTTGGCAATGGTTACATTGAATTTTTCTAAATAGTGGATGATCAATCTCGGGGACATCGTAGCGATTAACAACTGTGTAGGATTTTTCATCCGGTCGTCTTTTTTGTCCATGGTGAAGTTCATCGAAAACAGAGAAATCGTTAAACGGTTTATCAGGTTCAGGTAGACTCTGTTCTTTATTACATGCTGCTTCGCAGGATCTACATCCAACACAGCGTGTTAGGTCTACCAAGACTCCCATTCCATCAGGGTAACCAGTGAAATCACCTGATGCATCACTTTCTTTGTTTTTTAGAACTGCAACGGCAGCAGTAGATGCAAGGCCACCTTTGAGAAAGTTTCTACGGCTAAATAAATTTTTCATAAATTTTTCCTCTCTTAGAACGTGTCACTGAAAATATCTTGAACTTAGTGTTTTTCAGATACGTTTTTTCCTGCCTTTGGACTAAATGGCCCTGTGTCAAATCGCTTTTCCCCTGCTTCTGTCATGGTGTGACATTCTTGACATCCCGTTGGACCCGAGGTCACTTCATGACAACTAATACAATTAAGATGGTATGCGCCAAGGAGTCCTGGCTTGTCGATGTGGAATAGTTCTGGTTTTTCAAGTGTTACAAGGTATTTTTCAGAGAAACGATTAGCCACGTGACAACCACTGCAACTCACAATGTCATTTTCGTCATGGTTGTGATGGCAACGCGCGCAGTTTGGGGCAGCGACAATGGCACCTGTTGTGTGATGATGACATTCTTGGCAACTTGCATACTCAGTATGCATTTCATGATTGAACTCAACAGATGTGTATAAGTTTGCCATACTATCAATAGTTATAGTTTCAGGGGCATCCTCTGCAGCCATTGCCAACAGAGTGTTCGGTGATATTATTGTAACACCAAGGGTTATGGCTAATGCTGTCTTAAGGAATTTCTTTCCAGTTTGCATTGTTTCCTCCTTTGCAAATAATCAAAACGTAATTATATTTAAGTGTTGCTATGTTTTTATTAAATCCTCCTTGCTGTATTCAATAATTTCTTTTCAATTTTCACTTCATTTACATAACATTGATAAACGATATCCATTTCTTCTCCATCAACAGTTTCGTTAACCAAAAGTGCTTCAGCAAGTTTATGAAGGAATTTATTGTTACTTGTGAGTAGTTCTTTAGTCTCAAAATAACATTGATCAACTATCGACTTAATTTCATTGTCGATACGTTCAGCTGTTTTTTCACTGTATGGTTTCATTACTGAGTTTCCACCAAGAAATCCTGATTGTTCCTGCATGTAGGCTATGGGGCCAATCGTGGAACTCATTCCAAATTCACATACTAGACGAGTGGCAATTTCTGTGGCTACAACAATGTCATTACTAGCACCAGTGGTCTGATGATCAAAAATAATCTCTTCAGCAATTCGACCTCCCATAAGAATTTTAATTCTATTGATGAGATACTCTCTTGAGTAAGTATATTTATCATCAAGAGGTAATTGTTGAGTGAGACCTAAGGCTTGGCCACGTGGAATGATACTGATTTTGTGAACTGGATCAGTTTCTGGTAAGAGTTTTGCCGTGATAGCATGTCCTGCTTCGTGATAGGCCGTAACCCTTCTATCTTTTTCATTTATGACGGCATTTTTGCGTTCAAGTCCAAGGCTAATTTTATCTTTTGCTTCTTCAAAATCGGAGATTTCAACAGCTGATTTGTTGTGACGAGCTGCCATAAGAGCAGCTTCATTAACAAGGTTGGCAATTTCAGCACCACTGAATCCAGGAATTGAACGTGCGATATCTGAGAGATTAATGCCATTGGCAAGAATTATTTTTTTAGCATGGACTTCCAGTATTTTATGTCGTCCCTTCACATCTGGTAGCGTGATTGTGACCTGCCTATCAAATCGGCCAGGTCGAAGAAGAGCAGGATCAAGTATGTCAGGTCGGTTGGTTGCAGCAATTATGATAACTGTTTGATCGGAATCGAAACCATCCATTTCAACCAGTAGAGCATTGAGCGTTTGTTCTCGTTCATCATTGGATCCGCTTGCATTACCACCACTTCTTTTTCCACCAATGGCATCGATTTCATCTATAAAGATGATACATGGAGCATTCTTTTTGGCTTCTGTGAAAAGGTCACGTACTCTTGAGGCTCCAACACCAACAAACATTTCCACAAAATCAGATCCACCAATTGAATAGAAGGGCACTGATGCCTCACCTGCGATTGCTTTTGCAAGTAGCGTTTTACCGGTTCCTGGAGGGCCTTGGAGTAGTACTCCTTTAGGAATGTAGCCACCAAGAGTTGAAAATTTATCAGGATTTTTTAGGGAATCTACTATTTCCACTAATTCGGTTCTTGCTTCACTGATTCCTGCAACATCATTAAAACGTAGGTTGGAGTCTGTTCTTGGATTGAAAATATTTTTCTTTGTGTTTCCGAAACCTGATTTGCCGCCTTTCTGCATCCTTGAGAAAATCATATATCCACCAAGAATCAGGAATACTGGAACCATCGAATTAAGGAATCCAGTCATATTTGCACTATCTTTTTCTGCTGTGATCTCTACTGAATATTTTTTTAATACAGGAAGTAATGCTGCCACATCAGGTATAAAAGAACTAAATTCGCTACCTGCATGGTATGAACCTTTAACCTGTCCACCTTTTAAGTGAATTTTGTTAATCGTTCCCTTTTCGACTAGTTCAACAAATGTGGTGTAGGAAATTTCAGATGTAGTTGATTCGTGGAGATAAACATTGTATCCAACCACACCAAGAAAAGTAAGGAGAAGTACGAGTAGTCCTATTTGAATTTGAGACATTTTTTACTCTCCTGTAGGTGATGTTAAATGCTTATAAGAAACTGATTTTTGACTGAGAACGCCTGAGATGAGAAGTTCGAAGATGGCCTCTCTATCAATCAGCATTGTTGCATTACAGTGAAAACAAAATTCATCAAGATAGAGTTGAAGGTGTTTAGCAGCAACACCTCCTCGGTGGATTTTATTAATCCATAGCTTAAAACTTTCAATGATTTCCCTGGTTTTGTGTGATGAAGAACTATTGATACTTACATACGCATTGGAAGGAATATTTTTAAAAGAACTATATTCAGGTACAATAAGAGAAGCACCAGGCTCAACGGAATTATGTATAAATTGTATGACGGTTGTACAGTTTACTGAATCAATTCTTTGTAACTTTATGCGTCCCGTTATACCAGCTGGTAAAATGATTTCGGCAGCTGCTATAATAGGAATATTCGAAAGAATTTCGCCTCCTGATGATATTGTCGCTGTGGATATTTCCACCGTTTGTCTGCATTTTAGTTTGTCTGCATTAGCCATAGCCATTCGTAATTTTTGTAACCATGTCCAGGCAGTTTGATAGCTTGAAAGATGTAGCAATCGTTGTAGGGCTTTTGCACTGTGCCCACCATCTGACGATGTTAGCCACCATATGCACAATAGCCATTGTGAGAGGGGCTTCTTGGTGCCATGCATAATAGTGTTAGTTGTAATGGATGTCGGGTGGCCACAATGACCACACACTATGGTCTTGGATGGTTGCAGCTCTTTGTTGAGCCAGGTGCAATAGGGACATGTGAAACCTTCGGGCCAGCGTCTTGCAAAAAGAAATTCAAGACAAGTTTTTTCATCCTTAAAGAATGTGTGAAATTCTGAAAGTGTTGTTGGAAAAGATTGTATTGTGTTTGACAAGCGTGCCATTGTTTCTCCTGGGAATAGTGTACGTATCCACTCTAATTTGAGTTATTGCACATATGGTGCCATTGACAATTGTCAAATTGCTAATGTGGATAACTTACGGATAATACAATTGAAAAAAGTTATTTTGCTTCGATGTGGTGTCTTGGGGGGGGGGAGTTGCTGAATAAAGGAATTATTGAGGGGATATATTGGTGTTTTGTGAAAAGTGACGATAACTCAATGTGTTATCGTGTCGGATGGAACGGCGTGTGTGATGAAGGCGTCGTGCGGCATAAGTGCCGTATGTGCCACACTTGTGATCAGGCACAAGTGTGGCACATGCGAGGGCTTATAGGTCAAAATTACTCAGGTCTATCTGGAGTTCTTTTAATTTACGATACAAGGTTGAGCGATCAATACTGAGAAGTCGTGCCGCTTTTGCCTTATTGCCACCACTTTTTTGTAAGGCAGCTATGATTCTGCTTTCCAGGCTATTTTCATGGAAGGGGTGACTATATGTGTTGGGTAATTGCTGCGTAAATTCATTGTTTTGTTGGAATCCTGTTGTTCCTGTATTTGGCAATGGTATCTGTTGATGTAGGATTTCAGCTGGTAGCAGTTCTTTGGAGAGTGTTACACCATTACATAGAACACAGGCGCGTTCAATAACATGTTCAAGTTCTCTGATATTGCCAGGCCAATGGTATTGATCTAGGAGTGTCATCGCTTGATCCGAAATGCCAGTAATGGCTTTTCTCATTTGTTGGGTATAGTGTTTAATAAAGTGGTTGGCGAGTAATGGAATGTCTCCTGTTCGTTCTCTTAAGGGTGGAAGAATAATATCAATAACTCGAAGGCGAAAATAGAGGTCTTCTCTAAATTTTCCCTGCTGAACCTGTTCACGAAGATCAGCATTTGTTGCTGCAATAATACGTACATCGACTTGTATTGCAGTATCACGCCCCACAGGGTAAAATGTTTTTTCCTGAAGAAATCGCAATAGGCGGAGTTGCATCATGGAGGAGATGTCACCTATTTCATCAAGAAAAAGTGTTCCTCCATCGGCTTGAAGAATTCGTCCCATTCGATCTTGATCGGCTCCTGTAAATGATCCTTTTTTGTGACCGAAAAGTTCACTCTCAAGAAGATTTTCTGGAATTGCTGTGCAATCAACTTTTACAAGTGGACGTTTTTCACGATGGGATTCAAGGTGAAGAGCCTCTGTGGCAAGTTCCTTACCTGTACCACTTTCACCAGTAATGAGAACCGCAGAATCAACCTTACCAACATTTTCAATTATCGTATAAACGCTCTGCATAACAGGGCTGCCACCTATCATTCTGTGGAAGGTGCCGCGCTGTTTTGAATGATTCTGTTCAGTAATAATTGTCATATCTCGAATAACGATGACAACCCCGAGAAAACCTCCACGACCGTCCTCTAAAGGAGAGATACAGATTGAGATTACTTTATGTAGCATTGACTCGGTAGTAAACTCAATTCTATGTTCTTTGATTTCAATTCCAGATCGTAATACTTTTTCTGCATCATCTTTAAAAAAACAGGTCTTGGTATTGCCACAGGCAACAGCAAGATTACAGCCCTCTTGGATTGCAGCATTTATAGGACCAAAGAAAGATCTGGCAGCTTGGTTCATTTTTACAATATTCAAACTACCATCAATGGTCATAATGCTGTCAGAAACACTTCTAAATAATGTGTCGAGATAAAAGCGATACTGTTCCTTTTCTTCTTCAACTCTCTGCTTTTCCAGTTCTAGTTGATACTGTTGTAGGGCAAGTCTTGTAGTTTTAAGAAGTTGTTCCTTCTCTACAGGTTTTTGGATATAATCAAATGCACCAAAACGTAAGGCATCGGAGGCAGTATCAACATTTGGATATCCTGTGACCATAATGACAGGACAAGAAATGTTTAGTTCTCTGATTCTTTTAAGAAGATCAATACCTGTATTACCGCCAAGGACAATGTCGCTAATAACAAGATCAAAGGGCTGGGAGCTAATTTCATTCATTGCTTCTTCAAAACTTGAAGCTAAAACGATAGGGCCATATCCTTCACGTTTAAGAAAAATTTTGAAGGTATGTCGTAATGATTCTTCATCATCAACTACCAATATGGGTGTGTTCACTACACTGTTTGTACTCATTTTACCTCCAATAATTCCCCAATATATGAGTCCGTTGATTTAATAGCATTTTGGTTCGATGTCGAGATAAATGTAAAATTTTACCACAGGCATATAGTTGATATTCCGAGGATAAAATTTTTCATTTAACGAAGAGATCGGGACAAAAGGCATTAAATCAACAGGCTCATATATGATTTATGAAAAAGTCGTCAGATCTCTGAATACAACTACTGCACCTGTAAGCTGTCTACCTTCGACGATTGGGGTTGAATTGTATTCAACTGCGAAATTGGTACCATCTTTTCTCCAGAAAACATCGTCAGATTTAAAATGAACCTGCCCATCTTTGCATGCCATATATATTGGGCAATCTTTTTCATGATACGGACTTCCGTCGGCATGAGTGTGATGAACAAGGTGGTGGTGTGACTTGCCTAGTAACTCTTCTTGTTCCCAACCAAGCATTATGGAAGCAGCCTTATTCATAAAAGTTACTTCTCCGTCAACATCAAGACCAAAAATTCCTTCACCGGCTGAATTAACTATAAGCTCAAGTTGTTTTTCCAGTTTTTTTGATTTTGATATATCTTTAAAGACTACAACTGCTCCTGTCAAATTTTGATTGTCCATCAGTGGTGTAGACGTGTATTCAACAGCGAAACTGGTTCCGGATTTGGTCCAGAACACATCATTTGTTTCAAAATGAACTTGTCCATCTTTGTAGGCCATATATATAGGACAATCTTCTACAGGGAATGGTCCACCATGCTTATGTGTATGATGCACAAGGTCATGATGAGAGGTGCCTATCAATTCTTCCTCAGTCCATCCGAGGAGAGCGATAGCTTTTTTATTTACAAAGGTTACACGACCATCCGTGTCAATTCCAAAAATACCATCTCCTGCTGAATTAAGGATTGCATGGAGGCGTTTTCTCAATCGTATGCCTTCTGATTCCGCTTGAATACGTTCAGCAATTTCTCGATTAAGAGATGCATTTATTACTGATTTTGCAAAAGTTTTTTTTTCGACTGCATCATCGAGGTTTAACTGAACATTATTCAACGAATCACTGCACAATTGCAGATCATTTTTGAGTAAGGAATTTTCATTTTGCAATTTACCGATTTCCCATAAAAAAATGTAGCAGGTTATTCCAAAAAGAAAACCAAGAACAACGAATGACCAGATGGTGTATGGTACATAAGTATTAGCCGCACAGGTATTGCTTATTTTATCGTCAAAAAAGTAGAGTAAAACAGCAGTAAAGAAAAATGATACTGACAGTAAAACTATTGGCTTGAAAGATTTGTTCATCTGTTACTCCTATTGTTTTTTGTAACTATTTTATGAAATTGGAAGATCAACGACGAGAGAAGTTGATACGCCTAGTTCACTATTAATTCTCAGATGGCCTTTGTTGTCCTGCATCAGACCGTGGCTGATACTTAATCCGAGTCCTGTTCCTTCACCTTTGGGTTTGCTGGAGTAAAACGGATCAAAAACTCGATCTATACGATCCTGTTCGATGCCTGAACCATAATCTGTAAGTGTTATGCGTACAAATCGTTCATTTGATTGTGTGACTGTAGTACCGGTGATACAGAGTTTTTTTAAGGGATCGTGCTTGGGAAAATGCTCATTGAGTGCATAACGAGCATTGGAAAGAATGTTAAGCAAAACTTGTTGTATCTGATGGCTGTTGCAATAAACTAATGGAAGATCGTCTGGCAAGCTGAGTTCAAGGAGTATAGTGTCTTTTTTTAATCGGTGATTTACAAGCTCAAGGCAATTGGAAATTATTGTCTTTATAGAAACTTCTTCAGGAGATTCTTCATGCCTTCGTGAGAAATCCAAAAGGTTTGAAACAATTGATGCTATTCGTTTACCTTCCTTTTTGATCCTCAAAAGAATATCTTCGGTATCTGGTTCATCTGGAGAATCTAAGATGATCTGTGCGTAATTTATTATGCCATTTATTGGATTGTTGATTTCATGAGCAACACCTGCTGCAAGTTCTCCAACAGAAGCAAGCTGTGCTGAGCGTAATGCCTCAGCTTTCATTAATTCTTCTTCGGTTAAGTCTCTGGCTACAAGAAGAGCGGCATTTTGTCCATTACCGGGCATATGTAAGGGGCTGATAGTGAGCAGGTAGTTTCCGTGTAATCCTCGTAGTTTTGTTTCTATAATTCTACTTTTGTTCGATTTTACAAGATCTTCGAGTGGGCAGGCAATGTCATTAGCACGGCCTAAGTGCAAAATATCGCATATCTTGTGACCAATAACTTCGGATCGTGTCTTCCTTGCAGCTGTAAATGTTGCAGGATTTGCATCAAGAATTACGGAATCTGTCGAGACTATCAATGCAGGATCTTGAATTGCTGTGAAAATGTTTTCCCACTGCAAAATCGCCTGTTTGAGATCTTGGTCAACCTGAAGTTTTCCTGTGACATCTATGCCAAAAAGAACTAATCCAAGTTTTCCCTGTTCTATGTTTTGACGAAATGATGCGTGCCAGTTTATAAATCGTTCCTGTTTTTCTTTAGTGAGTAGGCAAGACTCAAAATTCATTTGTTCACGATGGCCTTTTAATGCATGACTCAAGAATTGTTGGTTGGCTTTTCTGTGGTTATCTGCCATAAGAATATCGACCCAGTATTTATCGATTACTTCATGTTCCTTGTAACCAGTAACTTCTTCAGCTTTTTGATTGAATGAAAGAATCTTGCCGCATGGTGAGATGGAAATAAGTAGAGCCTGCATGGTATTGACGATTTCTCTGTTGAAATCCCTTTCTATCTGCATCTCGTTTGCAATATTCTGAGAATAGAGAGCGAGTGAAATATCAGCAATAACTGTTTGTAAAAATGAAATTTCTTCATCTGAAAAACAGTTAACTTTCTCTGAATGGATGTTAATGACACCAAATTCTTTCGATTTATAGTTTAAGGGCCAGGACGCAGACGATCTAAAGCCAGTTTTGTAAGATATTTCCTGAAATGCTTTCGATGTGTACTGAGAACGGACGTCTTGATTGATAATATAGTGTTTGCTGAGAAGTGCTTTGGCGGCAGGGTTACTTTCATCCATCTCTGTAACGACCTGTTCAACAAGATACATGCAATCGTGTTCAGGGATATCAGCAGAGGTGAGTGCAACTATAGGAGTTATAGCCTTACCATCATCATCACGTTTTCCAACCCAAATCAGGCAGTATTCCTGCTTTTGCATAATGATTTTACAGCATTTCTCAAGAAGTACATCACTGCTGTGGATTTCACCGGAATCTGATGCAGAAAGTTCATTAATAGCTAAAAGAATTT
>JAOZTO010000004.1:6190-19737 GCA_029942265.1 Desulfocapsa sp. | reverse complement strand
GAATAGTTACAAAAATTAACTTAAAGAGGAAATCATTATGGCTTCAAAATTGGTTGCACCACATGGTGGAAAAGGTCTTGTTTGTGCATTGCTTACCGGTGCAGATCGTGATGCAGAGCTTAAAAAAGCAGAAGGCTTGAAAAAAGTTGAAATTTCTGATCGTGCAAAAGGCGATCTTATCATGATGGGAATTGGTGGATTTTCACCTCTCACAGGTTTTATGGGAAAAGCTGACTGGAAAGGTGTGTGTGAGTCTTTTCAGATGGAAGATGGAACCTTCTGGCCTGTACCAATAACACTTGACGTTGACAAATCTGAAGGTGTCAAAGCAGGTGATGAAATTGCTCTTGTTAAAAATGGTGAAATTTTTGCTACCATGAAAGTAACTGAAGCCTATGACATGACTGAAGAAGATAAGAAATGGGAATGTGAAAAAGTTTTTATGGGCGAAGGCGAAGAGTCCGTTGATGGAAATTTCTGGAAACTCGGTCCCGAAGATCATCCAGGCGTTATCATGGTTTTGGCTCAGAAAGATGTTAATATCGCAGGTCCTGTTAAAGTACTCTCCGAAGGCGAGTATCCAGCAGAGTACCCAGGTGTTTATCTGACTCCTGCTCAAACTCGTGCAATGTTTGACGAGCGTGGTTGGGCCAACGTTGCTGCACTTCAGCTTCGTAACCCAATGCATCGTTCCCATGAGTTCCTTGCAAAAATCGCAGTTGAAGTATGTGATGGTGTTCTTATTCACTCCCTTATCGGTAACCTCAAGCCAGGCGATATCCCAGCACCTGTTCGTGTAAAAGCTATTGATATCCTGATTGAGAACTATTTCGTAAAAGAGAACGTAATCAACGCTGGATACCCACTTGATATGCGTTATGCTGGTCCTCGTGAAGGCCTCCTTCATGCTACCTTCCGTCAGAACTACGGCGTAAACAACATGTTGATTGGTCGTGATCACGCTGGTGTTGGTGATTTCTACGGTCTGTTTGAAGCACAGGATATTTTTGATCGCATCCCCGAGAGCGGTGATGATGCAAAAGATCTTCTTTGCAAGCCAATGAAAATTGACTGGACTTTCTACTGTACAGAATGTGATGGTATGGCATCCTTGCGTACCTGTCCTCATGACAAAGAATCCCGTGTTATTCTTTCCGGTACCAAACTTCGTAAAGCCCTCTCTGATGGCGCTGAAATCGTAGATCATTTCGGTCGTGAAGAAGTACTTGATCACCTGAAAGAGTACTATGCAAGTTTGACCGAGAAAGTTGAGGTTAAAATGCAGAATGCAGCTTCCGGCGACTCTATGTAATTTGTTTGCTGAACTGTAAGTATTATGGAAGGGGAGGTGTCACGTATGTGGTGTCTCCCCTTTTTTTTATTCCTTTATCATGAGCAGAGGGTATGTCTGATTATACACTGACAGTAGGTCTTGGAGATCGCAGTTATCCTATTTTTATTAAAGATGGGATTTTGGAAACAATCGGAGCTGATCTGGCCAAAAGAGCAATTGCCCCGAGATATGTCGTCATTGCAGATGAGTATGTGGCAGAGCTTTACAGCTCAACCCTTATGGTTAGCCTTAACCGTGCTGGAATTGATGCAGAGTTGCTTACTTTTCCCCGTGGTGAAGCATCAAAAAATTTACAACTTTTTGCAGAGTTATCAAGTAAACTTGCTCAGCTTGGACTTGATCGTAAATCATGCCTGATTGCACTAGGCGGAGGTGTCACGGGAGATCTTACCGGATTTCTGGCAGCAACGTATATGCGTGGAATTCCCTTTGTACAGATTCCAACCACACTGCTTTCTCAGGTTGATAGCTCGGTGGGTGGGAAAACCGGCGTTGATATTCCTGAAGGGAAAAACCTTGTAGGGGCATTCTATCAACCCAAAGCTGTGTATATCGATACTGCTGTGCTCACCACACTTTCTGTTGAAGAACTTCTTGGAGGAATCGCCGAAGTTATTAAGTACGGTGTGATTCGTGATTTTGAGTTTTACTGTTTTCTTGAAAAGAATCTCGATGCAATTCTCGAACTTCAACCCGCAATTATTCAGGAGATGATATACACCTGTTGTCAGATAAAGGCAGACGTTGTGGCAGAAGATGAGCGTGAAGCAGATCTCAGACGTATTTTAAATTTTGGGCACACCATCGGGCATGCAGTTGAAGCAGCATCTGATTTTAGTCTTATCCATGGTCATGCTGTGGCAATTGGCATGGTTGCTGCACTTCGCCTTGCCGTGTCATCAGGTCTTTGTAAACGCAAAGAGGCGGGAAGGGTTGCAACACTTATTCATACCTTTGGGCTACCTACGGAAATTCCTGTTGATATGGATCGAACACGCATCAAAGCCTATATCAAAACCGATAAGAAATCCATCGGTGGATCTGTTTTTTATGTGTTGCCAACAGAAATAGGAAAGGTCATTATTTCAAACGAAATTACAGAAGAGCAGGTAAACGAAATCTTACAATGATAGTAACGTAAACTGAAATCTACTCGGATTCCCATGCCAATATACGAATTTTACTGTGACAGCTGCAACATGATTTTTAACTTCCTGTCAAGCCGGATTAACACCAGTAGTAAACCTGATTGCCCACAATGTGGAAAGAAAGAAATATCCCGTCAAATGTCAACCTTTGCCACCATTGGTAAATCTGGCGAAGAACAGGATGATATGATGGGGGGGGTGGATGAAACAAAAATGGAAGAAGCCTTTGGTTCACTTATGCAGGAAGCAGGAGGCATGAATGAAAATGACCCTCGTCAAATGGCAACACTCATGCGTAAGTTCACCGCACAAACCGGCATGAATCTCGGAGACACCATGGAAGAGGCGATATCCAGGATGGAAAAAGGTGAAGATCCCGATGCTGTTGAAAAAGATATGGGTGATCGCTTGGATGGAGACGATCTCTTTTCTTTTGAAGGAATAAAACAGAAGGTCATTTCAGAACAGAATGAAACACCTAGCTATGACGATAAATTATACACTCTATAACTACTCCTCAACCTGATAACTCTTCAATTTTTCCCACAGGTTTTTCCGGCTGATTCCCAGGAGATCGGCTGTTTTTGTCTTATTTTCATTACAATGTCGCAGTGCTTTTTTTAGACATTCCTGTTCCGCAATAGCCATATTATCAGCAAGATTAAATCCGACATCAAGTGGAAGAGCCTCTGTGCAAAGTTCTGTTGGTAAATCAGCTGGATATATAACAGGCCCTTTACTTAAAACGGAAGCTCGTTCCATTAAGTTGTGTAGTTCTCTTGCATTACCTGGAAAAGAGTATGATTGTAGGCAGGTTAGGGCTTCAGGGGATAGGGAAAATGCTTTCCTGTGAGGAGATATGAATTCCTGTAAAAAATGACTACAGAGATCAAATATGTCCTCTTTGTGATCCCGTAATGGGGGCATGGTGATAGGGATTACCTTCAATCTGAACAGAAGATCCTGTCTAAATCGTTTCGCATCCACCTCTTTTTGTAAATCCTTTGCCGTACAAGCAAGCACTCGTACATTAACGTGGATGGTTTTACTGCCGCCAACCCGTTCAAACGATCCTTCCTGTAATACCCGTAACAATTTCGCCTGTAATGGCCCTGGAAGATCGCCGAGTTCGTCAAGTAATAGGGTGCCATTATCTGCAAGTTCAAACTTGCCTTTTCGTTTTCTATCAGCTCCTGTAAATGCCCCTCGTTCATGGCCGAACATTTCAGATTCCATTAATCCTTCTGGGATAGCGGCACAGTTAATAGATATAAAAGGTTTATCTTTACGAAGGCTCGCCTTGTGAATTGCTCGTGCTGCAAGCTCCTTTCCTGTACCTGATTCTCCGGTGATAAGAATAGTAGCGTTGGTTGGCGCGACCTGGTCAATAATGGCGTAAACTTGCTGCATTACAGGCGCACTGCCGACGAGTTTCCGTTCTATGACCTTACAGTTTTCTGTAAGGGTAACAATTTGATCCTTTACTCGCTGGAACTCAAGGATTCGATTACAGCGAATAATTAGATCGTCAATGTCAAAAGGTTTGAGGATATAATCTGAAGCTCCTTTGCGCAAGCATTCGAGAGCATCATTAACAGAACCGTATGCGGTCATGATGATGACATCTGTTTCGGGTGAATGTAGCTTGATTTTCTCAAGAAGTTTTAAGCCATCCATTCCAGGCATACGGATATCAGAAATAACAAGGTGGTAATCATTTTTTTTTACCATTGTCACGCCATCAAGTCCATTTTCCACCTGATCAACCTGCCACTCAAACTGTTTCAGTCGGTCATAGACAGAAATACGCATTATTTCATCATCTTCAGCTAGAAGTATGCGAATCATTTTTTTATATCTCCAGTTTGTTTTCCGAGTGTAACGGAAGAGTAACGGTAAATGTTGTTCCGATTCCTATTTCGCTGGCAACTGCGACAGTCCCATTCATTTTTCCAATAAGAGAATAGGTGACGGACAAGCCAAGACCGGTGCCAACCCCCACATCTTTCGTTGTGAAAAAGGGATCAAAAATATGGCTGAGCACTTCATCACTAATCCCCGTGCCGGTATCCTTAAAGGTAAATAGTAGCTGCTGATGATTTATCGCAGAACCAATGGACAGGGTGCCTCCATCCGGCATTGCCTGAATTGCGTTAAGACCAAGATTTACGAAAATTTGTTTCAAAGCCTCGGCATCAACATAACAATCATGATCAATTGTGTTATGTTGTATGATTTGAACACCTTTAAGCTTGTAGGAGAGGAGTTCAAGGCACTCACTAAGTAATGATTCTACATTGATTTTACGTAGTTGTAGCGGTTCCTGTCTTCCGAAATTGAGCAGCTGGCGCATGGTATGTTCGATTCGTTTCAATCCTTTGTCGAGTAGGGGAAGGTAGCGCTCACGCATTTCCTGATCTTCAGGATTTTCTCGCATGGATTTGACGCAATTCAGCATTCCACCTAATGGATTGTTGACTTCATGGGCAATACCAGCTGATAAAATTCCCATGGATGCCATTTTTTCATTAAATAAGGTTTGCTGTCTGGTCTTGTCGATCTCGGTTTGATATAGTACAAGACGATTACATAGTTCTGAAAAATGTTCTCCTAATGTCCCTATTTCATCATTTCCATATGGAATGAGTAGTTGGTTCGGTTCTGTTTCAGGGAAAGATTTCATGGCTTTGGAAAGTCTGTCAAGTCTACTGACCACCAGTGTGTTGAACATAATGAGAAGGGTGATGGTAACCAGAATAAAACTGATAAGACCAATGACAACCAGCGATCTGTTGTTCACCCGTATTTTTTCATCGGCCCAGGCGATGGGGATTGTGATTGACAATGCGCCTCTGATGTCTCCAGAACTGTAGCCATGACGTGCGTGGCAACCGAGACACGAATCCTTGACTTCAAGCGGTGCCATATAACGAACTGTTCTGCCCTGTGGTGTGTCTTTTATTTCAATGGATTCTGCTGAGCCATGATCAAAGTTGATCATGCACTGTTCTTCGTACTTATCCGGAGCATTTGAAGGGTTGATAGGACGAAGGCTGGTGACTCGAAAACTCCCAAGTCCTTTGTTTTGTGAATATTCTGAAAGTTCTCTGGTGACCATGGCTGGATTGCGGAGTACGTATTCTCTTCCTGACTGATCCCAGATACTTGGCATGTCGAGGTAGGGGTTGCTATCCACATTTTCTTGTTTAATAACAAAAAGACCGTTATGTTCAGAAACCCATTGACGGGTGATAAGAATTTGATTGTATAACATTCGAGCCTGTTGCTGAGCCTGCATTATAATTAGTTCATTGTCAACAATTGCAGTTCTGTATAGGAATACCATATAAGAGATTGATATAATGGCTCCAATTGCAACAATGAATTTTCCGCGTAGGGAAAATTTCGATTCCAGCCAGAGGTATGAGGTATTTATTTGATCTGATATTTTCATATGGAATCCGTGAAAATTGAAGATAGTAACAGTTTTATAATTTTCCCCAGAGAATGCTACCAGAAGGTAACATTAAAATTCAGTTCTGTCGAATGTCATGTACAATTAGCTATTTAATCGAATGCTAACACAGTTTTTCGTGTTACCAAATGGTATCAGGCGTGGTTTTTATTGTTACCTGTTGGTATCACCATAACTGCTGGGAGAATCTAACTCGTTGAAGTTGCAAATATCGACATTGTGGAACATAAATTGCTATAATTTATTTGTTAATGGTATTTGACTTTTTACTATCTGAAATGATAAAGTCTTTAAAGTGTTTCTTTATTGTCTTAATAATGGGAGTCAAAATGATAAATGAGTCCGTTGATTTAATAGCATTTTGGTTCGATGTCGAGATAAATGGAAAATTTTACCGCAGGCATATAGTTGATATTCCGAGGATAAAATTTTTCATTTGACGAAGAGATCGGGACAAAAGGCATTAAATCAACAGGCTCATAAATAACCAAGGGGAGGCCTAGGTGGAGAAGGAGTATAAATCAAAATATTACAGCCATGTGGTGAAGATCGTACTGATTTTTATCGTTGTTGGTGTTCTTGCGGTCGTTGGCAGAAATTATCTATTGCCCGATACTATGGGACAGTATGGACATTATCGGGGAAGTGATCTTGAGGATCAACGAAATGTTGAGGTGCGAAGCCACACAAACGAATCCTGTTTTGAGTGCCATCGCCCCATTAGACTTATTCACAAGGCAGGTGTTCACAAAACGGTATCGTGTGAATTTTGCCATGGGCCTTATGCGGATCACGTAAAAGACGGTAAATATGTAGCAAAATTACCTGTCAAGAAAGGAATGGAGATCAAAGAACTCTGTCTTCGCTGTCACAATAAAATTATTAGAGCCCGCCCGGAAGAATCCATTAAAGTCGTTGCAATGCCACAGCATCTTGAAGAGATGAAGGTACAAGTTGATCATAACTGTAACCAGTGTCATATGGTTCATGATCCACTACTCTGGATAAAAGCTGCAAACGAAATGATGGGTATGGAGATGAAGGGGGATAAGAAGAACTAATGATAGATATAGAAAAAGAAATACAAAAAGATCGACGTGCCTTCATCAAGAATGTTCTCAGTGGTACAATTGCCGGTTCTTTGCTTATGGTTATTCCTGCAGGAGCAGCACTTGACGGCGCTATTCCTGAGCAGATCCCCGGTGTACGTGGCGATCATTCACCATTTTTGAAAAATCAATTTGTGTTTATAGTTGACGTTACAGCCTGTATTGGTTGTGGGTCATGTTGTGTTGCAGACAAGAATGAATATAACGTTCCAGATGGAAATTATCGTACTTGGGTTGAGCGCTATGTTATTGACGATCATGATGAAGTCTTTGTTGATTGTCCAAACGGTGGACTTGATGGGTATACAAAACCACGGACAGATATTCCGTACCCGGTAAGAGATACTTTTTTTGTCCCTAAACTCTGTAATATGTGCCAGAAACCATCTTGTGTTCAGGTCTGTCCCGTAGGAGCGACCTACCGCACGGAAGATGGCTTTATCCTGGTTGATAAAAAACGCTGCGTTGGATGTGGTTATTGTATTCAGGCATGTCCATATTCAGCACGTTATCTGAATCCGGTGACAAAAACTGCTGATAAATGTACCTGGTGTTACCACCGTGTGCGTGAAGGCCTATTGCCAACTTGTGTTAATGTTTGTCCTGTACACGCCAGAAAATTTGGCGATTTAAATGATAAAAACTCTGAAGTGTATAAGCTTTTGCGTGAGCCTCATGTGATTTCCGTGCTCAAGCCAGGAATGGGTAATCAACCCGCGCTTCATTATCTTGGACTTAGAAGGGAGGTTGTATAATGAGTGTAGCAGTGCATGGTGATGCTGTCGCAGCAGCGGCTAATTACATTTTTCCAAACGATCTTCATGTCCATTGGAGTTTGATGATCGTTCTTTATCCGTACATTACAGGACTTGTAGCGGGAGCATTTATTGTCTCCTCTCTGTATCATGTATTTCATATTAAGGCTTTGAAACCAGTTGCCAGATTCTCACTTCTTTTTGCACTTGCTTTTTTGATCTGTGCAACTTGGCCATTACTTAATCATCTTGGCCATCCGGAACGTGCGATGTCAATGATGTTGACCCCTAATCCTACCTCGGCAATGGCTGGATTTGGTTATATTTATACTGCTTATTTTATTGTTCTGGTTCTGGAAATCCTCTTTATTTTCAGACCGACAGTTGTTGCCCTTGGTCAGAAAGCAACAGGCTTTATGAAAATGCTTTATAGCGTACTTGCAATCGGTAGTGACAATGTATCCGAACGCGCCCTGAAACTTGACCAAAAAATAATTGCATTTCTTGCAGCAATTGGTATTCCAATGGCCTGTGTGCTCCATGGCTATGTTGGTTTTATTTTCGGTGGTATTAAAGCAAATCCACTGTGGGCGACACCTCTTATGCCGTTAATTTTTCTGCTTTCTGCCTGTGTTTCAGGGATTGCAGGGATTATCGTGACCTACATTTTTCTGATGAAAATTTCAGGAAGAAAGATAGATGTTGATTGTGTACAGACCCTTATCAAGTTTCTTTGGGGATTCTTTATCCTTGATTTTGTCTTTGAGATGCTTGAAATATTTTCTCACTTTTATATGGCAACACATCATTGGCATACACTCGAAGCCTTGTATTCGGGGCCCTTGTTTACCAGCTTTTGGGTTGCTCAAGTTGGGGTTTTCTCGGTGATTCCTTTCTTCGTCCTGATGGCTATGAGTCTAATAAAGTTCAAAGATTCACTTCTGCTCTTTATCGCACCCATTGTTTCCGTGATGATACTTATTCAGGTACTCCTCATGCGCTGGAACGTGGTTGTTGGTGGACAGTTAATGTCAAAGAGTGAACGCGGTGCAACTACTTTTCACCCCATGTGGTTTGAAAAAGAAGGGATTTTGCCTGCTATTCTTATAATGATAGCTCCCGTTGTTATTCTTTGGATCATTGGTAAAGTATTGCCTTTCTGGATGGATGATGATGGTGTTGAAACAGCGTAATAAAAACAATTTTTTCTGAAGACTATTTCACAGGTAATCGGAAAATCGAAGTAGTACGAAAGAGTATTGTAAAAGCCGGAACAACCCGGTAAAAAACTAAATTTCCTAAGGGAGGAAAGAAAACATGCAATATTGGAAGACATATCTTTCAGTGGCAGCACTTGGTTTAATGATTGCAAGCCCTTCATTTGCAACCACCAAGGCATCAATGAATACTCAGGACGAGGCTGTTAAAGAGGCCAACGTCAAGTGTATTAATTGCCATCAGAAAGAGAATTATTCACTGGTTATGCAGTGGAAAAATTCACCCCATGCTGCCGCTCAGGATGGACAGGTAGCTTGTTTTAACTGTCATGCAGCAAAAGAAAGCGATCCCGGTAGTTACATGCATGAAGGTGCTTTAATCAAAACCATCATGAGTCCTGCAGATTGTGCATTCTGTCATGAAAATGAAGTGAAACAGATGGCTCCTTCCCATCACGCATCAGCAGGTCAGATTATGGCCTCGCTTGATAACGTGCTTGGTGAAGTTATCTGTTCCATGGAAGACAAAGCTGATGCTGTTAACGGTTGCTGGCAGTGTCATGGTTCCATCATTAAGTTTATGAAAGGTGATGATGGTAAACTTTTGTTGAATCAGCATAAAGCTGTAATGATTGATCCGATGACCTACCCCAATAGTGGTATTGGTCGTTTGAATCCTGATGGAACAAAAGGATCCTGTAATGCCTGTCATGGTAAACATTCCTTTAGATCCGCCACAGCTCGTCAGCCTGAGAATTGTGGGAAATGCCATCTTGGCCCTGATCATCCACAGATGGAAGTGTATCAAGAGTCTAAACACGGTATTGCGTATTATTCAGCAACCCGTGATCGCGGCATGAACGGTATGAATATCCAAAAATCTGGAAAATGGGTACTTGGAAAAGATTACTACACAGCTCCTACCTGTTCTACCTGTCATATGGGTTCTTTTGTGAAAACTGATGGTTCCGTATCAGAAAACACCCATAATGTTGGTGATCGTATTTCATGGAATTTACGTCCTAAAGTGTCTCCAAAAATTAATCGTGTTGAATTTGAAGATGGCACTCAGAAAGATATTCCTGGTGACATTCCACCACAGGTTGGTCAAATTATCAAATACAAAGAGTTCAAGTTTGTAGATGGTAAATGGAAAAAAGTTCCAGTTGAAAAAGAAGCTATTAAGGTTGTTTCCTGGGAAGAACGTCGTGGGAACATGAAGGCTGTTTGTAAACAGTGTCATGGTGAGCAGAAAGTAGATAATTTCTATACTCAGTTTGACGCTCTTGTTGTTACGTACAATGAAAAATTCGCTAAACCTGCCAAGAAACTTTACGGCATGGCTAAGAAAGAAGGTTTGATTGAAGGATCTACTTTCCATACCGAACTTGGATGGCACTGGTGGGAACTCTGGCATCATGAAGGACGTCGTGCTCGTCACGGTGCCGCAATGCAGGGACCAGATTATACTCATTGGCATGGAATGTATGATGTCGCCCATAACTTCTATTTCAAATTCATACCTGAATTGATGCAGCTTGCTGAAGAGCATGGAAAAACAGCTGAATTTCAGAAAGAAGTTGATGTGATTCTTGCTCGTCCTGAACATCAGTGGTACAAAAAAGGCTTTGACAAAAATGTTATGCTTGAGATCAACGAAGAGCAAAAAGCCCGTTACAAACAGTAAGATGTAAGAAGTAATTATGAGTAAAATGCCCCGGAACAGTTTATTGTTCTGGGGCTTTTTGTGGTTTTTCTAATGTAAAGGCTTCAGGGTGACTTGAATAATTCGCTTTAACTTTGCTGGTTAATCTGGCAAGCCATCAGAGCTAAATTGTAATTGTTCATTTTAAACAACAAAGGGAATATATGAAAAATTTTAAGTGTAAACAGTGTTTGGTGGCAGTTTTTACAAGCTTCGTTGTTCTTATGACTTATGGAACTGGGATTAGCGGATCGGTAGATTACAGCAAGATGTCAAAAACAGAATTACAAAAAAAAGTTGCTTCATTCAATCTTGGTTTTGAGCATTACATCCTTGGTAAAGAGTTGACGGCTGAACAGCAGGAAATAGCTAAAAATAATAATGAAGAAAAGGCATACCCAGGAACAATCAAATTTAAAGATAAAGATATTTTTGTCATTGTTGATGGAAAATCGAATGTAGTTATAGCAATGTATAAACGTGATAAGGAGGCTGAAAAAGCTGATTTTAAACAAACAATTGGTGCGCTCATGATGCAATATGGCGAACCAACCGCAGAAGCGCATGGAGATACCATTTATTGGAATTATGGTGAAGATGGCTTTATCTCGCAGGAATTGTATCGCGCAGTTAAAAAAGATGGACAGCTGGAAAGTTTGATAGTGCTTGCAACAATAAAATTTAGTTCTTCAAAGAATGTTGATACCATGACAGCAACATCTGCTCAGCCTTTAACAGAAGTTGAGAAAAAAGTCGAACAGTCAGATGAAAATATAACCAGCGATAACTATGTTATGATTCAATCGGATATGCTGACTAAAAAATACTTGAACAAATAATGTCATGATTATCTGGAAAAAAACGATCACAAAACTTGTCTTGTTGCTGTTTGTTGGATTGCTCACCTCAGCATGCACATCTACATCTGTACCAAAAGAAGAAGCATTTAAATATCCTCGAATGCCGGATGCATATCGAGGGGATGGAATAGGAAAACAAAACTCAGGAAGAAATGTATTAGGTATTGCTATATATGATGCAGCTGAAACGGCTGCAGAGGAAGAATATACTGATACTGAAGTTGTGTCACTGGAAGAGTCACAACGGATATTGAAGGAACGTAAAGCAAATCAAGCAAAAAAAAACAAAGAGTAAAAAGCAGTTTGTTGTTGAAGAACGTAAAGAAGTAAGGGGAGAAATCAGTAGTTCATTTTTCAATTTTGGGAGGTTGTACATGAAAAAACTTTTTGGTCTTAACCTGTTATTAGTTGTTCTGTTTCTGTTGTGGGCCTGTACTGGAGCTCAAAAGGATGGTGGAACAGTTATTGCGGATGCCAGTGCGCATCCAGAGATGACGGAACAGGAAATGTTGATTCCGTGTTTTGAGTGTCATCAGGAAGCTACACCAGATATCTATACCGAATGGTATGATTCGCTGCATGGAATCGGAATGGTTAAATGTTATCAGTGCCATGGTACATTTGAAAACATGAAGACCCAACCGGAAGCCTCCGATTGTATGGTTTGCCATGTAGGACAAATGGAAAAATGTATGAAGCATGATGATGCAAAAGACAAGAAATGTTCATCCTGTCATAATACACATACATTCAAATTAAAAACCACATAGGGGGAGGATATCATGGTACAAACACGAAGAGATTTTCTAAAGCGTACCGCAGCGCTCAGTGCTGCGTCTTATATCGGAATGAGTCTCCCTTTCGGTGAAGGTGGGCTTGCAAATGCCGCAGATTCAACTGAATGGCATCGCGGATCGTGTAGGTTGTGTGGTGTTGGTTGCAGGGTTGAGCTTGGTGTTAAAGATGGCAATCCCATTGCATTACGTGGTATTCCACAATCACGAACAAATTATGGTTACGTATGTATGAAGGGAATGCATTTCTGGAAAGTAATGCAGCATGCCGACCGTCTTACTAAGCCACTATACCGAGAGAAAAAGACTGATAAATTTAAAGAAATATCTTGGGACAAGGCACTTGATATTGCAGCAGATAAATTTGCAACTGCAGTTAAAGATCATGGTAATGATTCTGTTGCCTATTACGGATCAGGTCAGTGTTTAACTGAAGAGACCTACTTTTTTCAGAAGATGTTTCGTGGTGGATTACAAACGAATAATGTAGAAGGAAATCCACGTCTTTGTATGGCTAGTGCAGTTGGTGGCTATCTCACTTCCTTTGGTGCTGATGAACCAATTGGTGGCTATGCTGATATTGAAAAAGCTGATTGTATTTTTATTATTGGCTCCAATATGGCTGAAGCTCATCCAGTCGTTTTTAGACGTGTTATGCGCAGGAAACTTGATAACCCAGAAGTAACAGTTATCAACGCAGATCCCCGTATTTCGCTCACTTCTCGTATTGCAGATATTCATCTACAGTTTAAGCCAGGAACAGACCTTGCCCTATTAAATGGAATGGCTCATGTTATTGTTAAGGAAAAACTGTACGACAAAGATTTCCTTAATAAATATGCGATATTTAAAAAAGGCAAAAAAGTAACTATGGAATTTGGTGAGTATGAAAAATTCCTTGCTGATTATACTCCTGAAAAAGTAGCTAAAATTATGGGTGGGAAGGTATCACCTGATCAAATCCGTGAGGTTGCCCGTAAGTTTGCAAACTCCAAGGGAACACTCAGCTGTTGGACAATGGGATTAAACCAGCGTAAACAAGGTGTTTGGGCTAATAATCTTGTTCATAATCTTCATATTCTTACGGGTCAGTTGTGTAAAGAAGGTGCAGATAGCCTTTCACTTACCGG
>JAOZTO010000004.1:0-6090 GCA_029942265.1 Desulfocapsa sp. | reverse complement strand
AACAAAGGTATGGCACAGGAAGATAACTTTATTGTTTGTACTGATATTTTTCCAACATTGACCACTGAGCTTGCTGCAAACCTTGTGTTACCGACAGCATTTCATTTTGAAAAAACAGGTGTTTATGGTTGTACGGAACGTCGATCTCAGCTGACAGCTAAAGCACTTGATGCGCCAGCAGGCGCCAAACCTGAAGTGTGGATTATTCGAGAATGGGGTAAAAAACTTGCCGAAAAATTGAATGATCCTGTTATCGCTCAATGTATTAAACCGTTTGAAGGTCTTGAAGAAGATTACGCTCTACCCAAAGCAATCTGGGACGAATACACACAGAAGTTAACCAATGGACGTGATAATGATCTTCGCGGTGCCACATATGAAGTGCTTGCCAGTATGTATGATGGTGTTCAATGGCCTGCACCAACTACCGAATTTGCACTCACCGGTGGAACTGTGAAAAAGTTTGTTCGTGGTATGGATCCAATGGCTGAAACCCATAAGAAGAATGACAACCCATATCAGTTTTATGGCCCTGCGCATGCAGATAATAAATTATGGATATGGCAGCGTCCTCAGGCCGATCCAGATGAAATTCCAGATGCAGAATATCCTTTCTATTTGTCAACCGGTCGAATTATTGATCATTGGCATACGATGAGTATGACTGGAAGGGTTAAGGAGCTTCTTCGTGCCAATGCCTATTCATATGTTGAAGTGAATCCGGTTGATGCTAAGCGCCTTGGAATTAAACCTGGCGATATGGTTGAAATAACTTCAAGACGAGGTAAGACTATCATGCCTGCCAAAGTCTATGAAGGGCCAATAGAGGGCATGGTTTTTGCCTACTGGCATGATCAACATCCTGATCGTATGATCAATAAGGTTACCAAGGATTCGTATGATCCTGGATCGAAAGAACCTGAATTTAAAATCTGTGCCTGTAAAATTAAACGGGTCTCTGGACCACAGGCGTTGAAACCGTATATTGTATAATTGTAAATATTCGGGTTGGGCTTAAAAACAGCCCAGAGCACTGAATTGTAAATGTTTGGATAGTGCCTCAGGTTCGTTTGATCCAGCTTGTGAACTATATTTGTTCATATGTGAACAAGCCGGATCGAACGAAGATGGGGTGCTAGCCGAATATTTACGTATAATTAGCGGTTAAGGTAAAAAAGCTGCCTCGTATGAGGCAGCTTTTTTCAGTGGCATTACGGTTTATTGCAAAGGGAGAAAACATGGTAATTGCCGGATTTGTAGTACAAAGTCTTCCTGACGAACGGAAGGCAGTTGTTGCGTCCCTTAAAAATGTTGCAGGAGTCGAAGTATATGGAGATGATGCTGCTGGAAACATCGTTGCAGTAGCAGAAGCTGAGACTTCAGAAGACCTTGAAAAGATCGTGAAAATTATGGAAGAAACTGATTCTGTTATGAATGTAGGTCTTACCTATATGAACATGGAAGATGAAGCAAAAAAAATAGCAAGTGGTGAGAGTAAACCCAAAGTTTTTGGTGGACGAAATAAAAAACAGGTACCATTTGAAGAGACGTGATTTTTTAAAAATTGCTGCAACATCACTTTCTGCTGCTGTACTATTACCTGCAACAGTCAGAAGCATGGCTTTGACCAAATCTCCTGTGGAAACAAATCGCCTGCGTCCACCCGGATCAGTTCCGGAAGAAATATTTGCCGGGAAGTGTATTCGGTGTGGTCGTTGTGTGGAAGTCTGTCCCTATCGTTCCATCTATCTCCTCGATATCCGAGCCGGAATTTTTGCTGGCACGCCTCTAATCTCAGCAGAAGAGACGCCCTGTTATCTGTGTATGAAGTGTGTTGAAGTTTGCCCTACTGGGACTCTGCTAAAAATCCCTCAAAATGAAACACGAATGGGGATTGCTGTAGTTAATAAACATATTTGTCACACTTGGCAGAGTTTAATTATTTGCAGAACCTGTTTTGATGTCTGCCCCTATAAAGAAACTGCAATAACACTGAATCAGTTACGTCCAATAGTTCTTGAATATTCATGTGTTGGTTGTGGAATTTGTACCCATGCCTGTCCGGTAACAGCAGAGGACGGAAAGAAGGCAATTAATATTGAGCCTATCTATGCCTGGGAGCGTGTTCAATGGTAAAGAAAAAATGGGGCATCCATCAGACACGTTTTCTTGTACTTTGCTGTGCATTTCTACTTATTCTAATTAATCCCTTTCTGAATTACTATTTCCAGATCAATACTATTCAGGGATGGTACCAGTCTTTTGGTGTGGGCAAACTCTGGTTTGTTTCTCCCCTTGAAGGGCTTGAATCCATTCTTGTGTCAAAACAGTTTTTTTTGCCTGCTTTAATTGCTATGATTCTGCCAATTTGTCTTGCTGTATTACTTGGTTCTGTCTATTGCAGCTGGTTATGTCCCATCAGTTTTTTTAGCGAAATTATTGATGGTCTCAAAAAGAGATTGTCAGGCAGTAAATGGATAACGGACAAGATCTTGCTATCCAGAAGAATACTCTGGTTTACACTCATTGCAGAGGTTGTATTGACAATGATTCTGGGCGCACCGTTATTTGTATTTCTTTCTCCTCCAGGGCTTGTTGGACGAGAAATTATGACAGCTGTTTTCTTTCATACTCTGGCAATTGAAGGTGTTATTATTATTGTTGTTGTGTTGGGTCTGAACCTGCTGACAAGACGATTTTTTTGCAGATACTTCTGTCCCCTAGGTGCCACGCTGAATATCATAGGGGCAAAACGAAATTTATTGTTGGTACAGGATGTGAGTATTTGTACGTCATGCACATTGTGTGATCAAGTTTGCCCGCTAGGATTGACACCTTCCCAAGGTATGGCAGAATCAATTTATTGCTGGAATTGTGGTGAGTGTACTGCAGTGTGCCAACCAAAGGCTATCGTGTTTCAATGGGGGAAGGGTGAAGAGGGAGGCTAAAGCATGGTAGAAATTTTTCCTTTAAATTCTTCAAAAAGCTCCGAGTTATCAATTTCTCCTGAAAGACATCCGATAAGCTCAAAGATGCGAGATATGTCTGGTGGGTTACTTACTGTCCATCGCTCTATGCACTCATCGTAAACCAGATCAGCAACTGGTCCTACAGTGTCAAGTAGTGCCTGTTTGATCTCTTCAAGTGCTTGTGTGGTTTGAATGTTTACCTGCCATTCTTTGGGGGGACTTGCATTGATAGTCTTATCTGGTGGTGGAATCGATTTAGTACTATTTTCTTCTGGCTCCTGTTGCAGGGCGTTTGCAATTTCTGGAGCAAGCATACTGGCCGTTGTGGCTATGAGTGAGGTGTTACTACCTACGTCACAAAGAACCAAGAGCATGGCATTACTCTCGACCTGCATGGCTACGATATCAAATTTATCATAACGGATTGCCATGGTTTGTGGCTCAAGACCTTTCACTGCTGCCATCTGCATCATTCTTCCCATATTATTACTTACATCATTCACCATATCACTAGAGAAATAGTCAGGAAGGCTGGAAAATAGCATATCCTTATTTTGAACAGATACGCATGAACCGATAACCCCAGGGAGAACTGAAAATTCTTGTGCAATAGTATTCATTTTTTTGTCAGCTAGTAGTATCTATTTAGCAGATAAGTCAGAGGCTATTCGATTCGAAACTTCCGTAGCAGAGCTATGTGATTCAAGTATCATTCCCAGTATTTTTCCTGCCTTAGGTATTATGAGCAGTGAACTACTGTCTTTCATTTGCATTATAATTCGCCTGGGAGATTTCACCTTAAGTGATTTCCTAAGATTACTGCTTGTGATGATGCAGTAAACAATCAGTTCACCCAGATTTGTGTTCGGTGCTGAATGAACAACAATTTTACCCGCTTTATTGAGAATGAAAAAGTAACGAATATCAGGAATATCAGAAAGAATGGTAGCAGTTTTCTGGAAATCATCATTGTTTTTTGCGTCATCTGACACATATGTGATTGTGGCCGCAGTCATTGACTCTGTCTTCTCATCTTGTTGTTGAGCAGCGTTAAGGAGAATATATCCAAGTGGTTCCGTGATTGCTTTTTCGGTTCCTGTTGTGAATTTTTTTAGTGAAATCTTAGGATTTTGCCAATTAATAATTGTGTAGGCGGCTTTTAATCCAGTCTGTGTGCCGGATTTAGCATTGATAAGACTTCCATCTTGAAAATATAAAATTCCAATGTCATTTTCTGAATGAACATGAACATTTCCAGTATGCATTTCCTGTTCCAGCATTTGAAGAAAAGAAGCAATGGATATTCCGCTGATAAGGGCATCCTTATGCTGTTGTTGGCTTGTATAGCTTGCCATTTTTTCTGTCATTCTATCTCACTGTTTTTTTAATAATACTCTTACTTTCTTTTTATTTTTCTCACAACAAGTTCCATGCTGCGTTTTAAAAGATCCACTGAATGATACACATGGTCAACCTCATCGTTGGATTCTGTGGGTGGTGTGTAAATAAGTGGTGTGTCAAGCTTACCAGATACAATGGCCTTAGTGTCTTCGGTTAGTTTATGAAGGCGGTTTAGGATAAAGCGTGTTGTGAATAGAAAATTTATAAGAAATGCCAATACGAGGCCACCAACAGACCAGGGATTAATCAATGTTGGAAGAGCTTCCACTAAGGTGATGGATGGAAGTTTAACGGAAATGATTCCACGAACATCCCCCACTTTATAGTGGAATGCTTTTTGGCCACCATATTTTTTGATAACAGCTGCAGGAGCATCTTTTGGATCGCCATGACATTTAAGACATCCTTCTTTAACTATGAGTGGTCGAGCATAGCGATATGTTTTTGCTTCATATGCTTCAACGAAAGGAACAGTTTTGTCCGTTGTGAATTCCGCAATAGCTTTCTTTTCGAAACTATCAGGTGCGTTGGCCTGTTGCCTGACATTGTCACTGGTCACAGAAAAAGACGCACGGGTCGATGTTTTGTTGGCAATAGTTGAGAGTTCACGAGTAGCAAGTGCCGGGTTTTTACCATAAAAGAAATTAGAATCTCCTGCATCATGGACTGCAAGGTATTCATCAAACTGTGGGGTGAGTTTATTCACCCAGACCATACCAGTTCCAGCCACCCATGCTCTAAAGGAAACAACCTGATCCGAAACGGCTTGCGCTTCATTTCTAAGTACCTGATCTCTCAATTTACCAAGTCCAGCAAAGAGGGAGGCGAGAATCAAGAGCAGAGTAACAAAGAAGACAACGATTGCTTTTGATCGTAGACTCATTTTTTTGGCCATGGTGATATCTCCTTTTGGATATTGTGAGAGTATTATTGACGGCAACAGGGGGTTAGGTGTGGTGCGATCCAAAACCGAGAATAATACTATTCAAGTGCTAGTATTTAATCACAAGCTGTTATAAAAGTGAAGGTTTTTTTCAAGTTTTTAAATGAATTGTAGGATGGTGTGAACGAAATCTTAAGGGATTGAACGAAAATTATCTTTTGATGAATCTAAATAGGAATGAATAGCGCTGATGCGCTATTGGGGATCGCCCAAGAGACTGGGCTCCTACGCTCCTAACATCTTCTTGTTAGTTTTGGAGGGAATATGGTGTGGAACCGTTCTCAAGGCAATGAATTCTACAATTGTCTCCTATTGTCACATCCATAGCCTTCGAAGGAGGTGTTGTAGGAGCCCTGTCCTCAGGGCGATGTGTTTCAAGCACCCCCCCTGCAATTGAATCGATATATTTTACTCGTCAGGAGACAAGGGGGATGGAAAAGGAGTACCAAGTTCCCAAGCAAATTACCGCAACAGGATTCCAAGATCAGCTGTTGTTCGCATAAAAAGATTTTTTGAGTCAATAAGTCGATTTTTGCTGGTGAGCAAATCCTGCATCGAATTCTGTTTAATTTGATATGATTTAAGCGATAATCGAACAATTTCCTGCTGTTGCTGTAAATGGGTTTGCTGTTTTGTAAATATATCCATCAAGCTAGTAATTGTTTTTTTCTTATTAGCCATGCTGCTCTTGACAATAAATAGCCAGAAGCAAATAGGTAATAAGACCCGTTAGAATTTGTACCATCAAACCATATTCACTCCGAGCAATCAGGTGAT
>JAOZTO010000003.1 GCA_029942265.1 Desulfocapsa sp. | reverse complement strand
GATGTTCCTCACTCAGCGACCGAGGCAAACTACTCAAATCAGGTTGACGTGTCAATAGAAAATAAATCTTTATTTTGAAAGAGTTTCTTTTTCTTTATTCTGAATAAGGCTATATGGCGAATTATATTTGCATTTTATAGATTTAAGGCGTAGCATAAAAATAACAAACGTTGCAATTTATTCCTTTAACATTCTTTTGACTATCCATGAACGAACTCCATAGCCTTCTTCGTCAATTACCTAAAATTGATCGTGTTCTTGAATCTCTTGATGGGAATGTGCGTGATCAATATCCTGATTTTATTATAAAAACTTCCATTCGTGAAACAATCGAAAAAATTAGATATCAAATTCTTGAGAATACTTTAAACAAGTTACCTGCAAATTTAGAAGAATGGAATTTCCTATTCCTTGAAGCAATTAATAAAAAGTATACTCCCAATCTACAACGAGTAATAAATGGTACTGGTGTCGTTATCCATACAAACCTTGGAAGATCTCTTCTTGGTACTAATGCCATTTCTTCATTACAGACCGCTGGTGCCAGTTTTACTAATCTTGAATTTGATCTTAATACTGGGTTAAGGGGAAGTAGATATAGTCTTGTTGAAGAAATCATCTGCGATCTTACTGGTGCTGAATCCGCCATAGTAGTTAATAATAATGCAGCAGCAGTGCTTCTTGCTCTCAACACCTTATCTTTGAATAAGGAAGTCATTGTATCAAGAGGGCAACTTGTCGAAATTGGAGGTAGTTTTCGTATTCCTGATGTTATGGAAAGCAGTGGTGCAAAAATGGTCGAAGTGGGAGCTACTAACAGAACACATCTATTTGATTATGAAAATGTTATTTGCGACGAAACTTCTCTGCTGTTAAAGGTTCACACCTCAAATTTTCGTGTTATTGGCTTTACTTCTGATGTTTCTGCGGTTGATCTTGTTGCTCTTGGGAATGAACATAATATACCTGTAATGGAAGACCTTGGTAGTGGTTCACTAATTGATTTCTCACCATGGGGATTGCCCAAAGAACCCACAGTACTGGAAATTGTAAAAGCTGGAGTGGATGTAGTCACATTTAGTGGAGATAAGCTTCTTGGCGGGCCCCAAGCTGGCATCATTGTTGGTAAAAAAGATATTATAGGACGTATCAAAAGAAACCCAATGAATCGCGCTTTGCGGATTGATAAGTTTACTTTGGCATCGTTAGAATCGGTGTTGCGTGAATACTATGATCTTGAGAAGGCTTTGAAATCTGTTCCTACACTTTCCATGCTTACAATGGATTCTAAAACCTTAAAGAAAAAAGGTGGAAATATTCTCAGACAGCTTAAAGAGACAACTACAATCGAAGGTCATATTCAATTGCAACCTACAACCTCAAAAGTTGGTGGTGGAGCCATGCCAGAGCATGGCATCGAAAGTTGGGCTCTTGTTCTTGATCCTGGTTCTGATGGCGCAAGCAATCTTGAAAAATGGTTTCGCAAACTCCCAGTACCTTTAATTTTGCGAATAGAGAATGATGCTATGATTATAGATCTACGGACAATACTTGAAGATGATATCGCAGACCTTCTTTGTATTTTGAAAAAATTTTTACAACGAGGAATAGAAAATTAATGTCTGGCTACTCTTATCAGGACGATCGAATTGGATTAGAACGCAATGATTTTAAACGGTTTTTTTCTGAATTTTCACAAATAATTTTCGAAGAAATTCCGACAGTAAAGAAAATTTCTTTTATTGACCCTCCAGATCTATTGCCTGCTTTGGATTCAGATGAGAAGGATGAAGATGTTCAGATCCGTGAAAGTATTGAAAGGGCTGTTGAAACATCTGGAACAATAGTTTTAGGAACAACCCTTCTGCTCCCATTCACAGTTAAAGACGGAACTGTTGTTGCGAAGGTGGATGGATTAGATGAATATGTACTTAGAAAAATTGGTAATGATTGGCTGGACGGTCTCGGAACTCGTATTATTCGAGGACTTCTCCTAGTTAAACGTTCCTGCATTGATTCTGTTACGGGGCTGTTGAGTAGTTTGCATTTAAAAGAATCACTCGATTCACTTACACCTAGCAATTATGGGATGCTGGTTCTTATTTCAGTATATCCCAAGGGGAACAATTCGTTCCAGGCAAAAAAACACCAACGTCATACTCTTTCGCTTTTGAAAAATTTTATTGACGACCGCTTTCCACTTCACTATTTGGGGCAGTCGTGTTTTGGAATGCTTTGTGAAAAATGTGACACAAGTTTTGCAACAGTCTTTGCTCCGACACTGGTTAACTTTTTAAAAAGAGAACATTGCGATCAAGTGCATGTTGCATTAGTGCCCTATGTGAAATCACAGAATAGCAACGAATACGATAGGGGGTTTTCTGAAGGACTGTTACGACAATCCTATAATGCATTACGTGTTGCTGTAGGGAGAGGGCCATTTGCATTTTGTAATTATAGCTCAATTGAAGATGCCGCACATCACCCATTAGCTCCCTCGTCAACAGGGGCGTTACGTTGGCTATTGAAAACTACACGAGGTCTTGATCAGGTTGGGCTTTTCCAATTTGATTCAGAAGATAAATCTATAGTAGTATCTATAAAGAATATAGTGGGGGAAGATGCCGCTGTGTATATTGACAGTGAATCAATATATCTTGTTGTTTCTTATAAAAGCGAAAAAAAATGTCTTACCATTGCGAAAAACATTCTTAAACCGTTGCACAAATCTGACAGTAGCCAGTCAGTTATTAACTGCGGTATCAGTTGTTTTCCGAGTTGGAATTTTAAAAAAACAGAACTCTTAGCTAATTGTCGGAAAGCGCTTTGCCATGCCCATATGCTAGATCCAGGCGCAATAGTTGTCTGTGATGAGGTGAGTTTTAATATTAGTGGTGATATTTATTATGGTGATGGAGATCTTACGCTTGCAGTAAAAGAGTATAAACGTGGGCTACTGATACTTTCTAGCGATGGTAATTTACTGAATAGTCTTGGTGTTTGCTATGCACAGATGAATAAACATCAACTTGCAGTTGATTGTTTTGAAAAAGCCAGTAAATCTAAAGAAAATCGCTTTATGGCTTTGTATAATCTAGGGCTAGAACAGCAAATTCAAAATAAAAATCAACAGGCCATGAAGTCTTTTGACACAGCTCTTGGACTTCCTGAAGAAAAAACTGAGCAACAGGCGCGTCTTGATATGAGTTTTCAGCTTGCAGTTTTGTTTATTCAAGATGAACAGTATGAACCGGCTTTGAAGCTGATTCTTGCATGGTATGCTGAACAAAAACAGAGTGGAAATGGTGGAAAAGGGCTTCGATACCTTGGTGAGGCCTGTTATGGAGTCGGCAATGCTACTGATGCCATGAAATATCTCCAAAAAGCCATTCATTATGATGAATATGATGCGGAAGTGCTTGGCCTTTTAGGTCAAATATATCTCAGTGAAAATGAAGGTGATGATATTGCCCTTCGTTTTTGTGAAAAAGCAGTTGAGTTGAGCCCTGATTCACGTCGCTTAAAAGTTTCACTGGCAAGTGCTCAGATTCAATGTGGAGATTTTCAGTCTGCTATAGTAAATCTTCAGCTTCCTCTACGAAATTCAAAAACACGACCTGCAGCTCTTTTACAAAGGGGAATCTTATCGTTAGAACAGGGAAAGTTGAAAACTGCTAAAAAATGGTTTGCCAAGATTAAAAAATGTAATGGAAGTAATAGTAAAATACTAGCTGTTGCCCGTGAATATACAAAAAACAGGTAAATACATGGAAGAACGTAGAGTACTGGATAGAGAACCCAAATACTGTCTAGACAATGGTGTGGTTGGTGATTCTTGGAGAATGTTTCGAATTATGGGGGAGTTTGTAGAGGGGTTTGATAGTATGTCAGCTATCGATGTTCCTGCTGTAACTATTTATGGATCAGCTAGAACGCCAGTTGACCACCCTTGGTATGCAATGACAGAAAATATTGCAGCAAAACTCGTAAAATCTGGTTATGGCGTTATTACCGGCGGTGGTCCTGGAATAATGGAGGCAGCAAATAAGGGAGCCTATGAAGCAGGAGGCGTTTCCGTGGGATTAAACATTGCTTTGCCCCACGAACAAGCACCAAATCCCTATGCTACAATGTCCATACAGTTTAAATATTTTTTCGTTCGCAAAGTAATGTTTATGAAATATTCCATGGCGTTTATCTGTATGCCAGGCGGCTTTGGTTCCCTTGATGAATTGTTTGAATCCCTCACTTTAATTCAGACTCAGAGGATAAAACCTTTTCCAATTATTTTAGTTGGTAGTACGTTCTGGGGTGGTTTGATCGATTGGATGAAAGACCAGTTTGTTGCCAATGGCACTATTAGTGAAAATGATCTTGACCTTATTAATATTATAGACGACGCAGATGAAATAGTTGATTTTTTGAAACGAAGGGTCGTATTGTAAAAGGCACCCTAAATATGTTGATGGTTACGTATGATGGACTTGACAAAAGTCTGAATTTAAGATGGATTTGTAGATAAGCGCAGACTTCGAAAAACTTCATATTCGAGGCACGTAAATTTCTTATCATTTCGGCGTACTAGAGTACGTTGAAATGATAAGAAATTTGCAGTAACGAAGAAGATGAAGAGTTTTTACGAATCCATCACGTATACCAATTACTGGTAAAGGAGTATAGATAATGGCTCAAATTGATGCGTTCTTTAAATTGATGAATGATGAAGGTGCTTCGGATTTACATATGGTGGCAGAACAACAGCCAGTCCTTCGTATTCGTGGTGACATGGAACGTGTTAAATTCAAAAAGATGGAAAATGAAGAATTAAAGGCCATGTTGTATGAAATTTGTCCAGAGGATAAAATAAAAATTTTTGAAGAGCTTGGTGATGTGGATTTCGGATATGAAATTCCAGGGCTTGCTCGGTATCGTTGTAATTATTTTCGTCAAAAATATGGGATAGGAGCTGTTTTTCGTGAGATTCCGAGTAAGATTTTAACCTGTGAACAGTTGGGACTACCTAAAGTTATTTCACGCCTTGCTTATCTGCCAAAGGGTTTGGTTCTTGTTACGGGGCCTACAGGGTCAGGTAAATCGACAACACTTGCAGCTATTATCGATGAGATTAACAGGAATAGAAAAGATCATATTTTAACAATTGAAGACCCCATCGAGTTTGTTCATAAAAGCCAAAAATGTATTGTGAATCATCGTGAAGTTGGACAACATACTAAGAGCTTTTCCGCAGCACTGCGTGGAGCATTACGTGAAGATCCTGATATAATAATGATTGGTGAGATGCGTGATCTCGAAACCATTTCACTTGCAATGGAAGCTGCCATGACAGGTCATCTTGTCTTTGGAACACTTCATACATTAAATGCCATGAAAACTGTTGATCGTGTGGTGGAAATATTTCCTGCAAATCAACAGGCGCAGGTTCGATCTACTCTTTCAGATGCCTTAAAAGCAGTAGTTTCCCAGACTCTGTTTAAGCGAGTTGATGTCAAAGGGCGTTGTGCTGCACTTGAAGTTCTTATTGCTACCCCTGCAGTACGAAATCTGATTAGAGAGGGGAAAACGTATCAAATTGCATCGGTTATGCAGACTGGGAAAAAATATGGGATGCGAACACTCGATGACAGTATTATGGAATATCTTGACAAGAAACAAATCAGTGTCGATGATGCGTATTCCAATTCCGTTGAAAAATCAAAATTTCTTAAATATTTACGAAATCCACCGTCTGATTTTACTGAAGTATAATATAGTAAGGTGGCCTATAGCCTATAATCACTGGTTGTTGGAGCACGTTACGACCTGAAAAAACATTTTTTAAAAGGACAAACCATGAGCGATACAGACAAAGATAAAGAATTTTATGAAATTGCTGATGCATTTATTGCTGTTGCAAACAAATACAGTGGCAAAGTAGAGCAGGGCAAAGTGAGCGCCACATTTTTATACGGAGCAGCTAGATTTAACACTTTTCTGGTTGCATCGGCCTCAACTTCTTCAGAAGAACTGGGTTCCAGGAAAAAAGAAGCCATCCAGTATTTTTTAGCTGAATATGAAAAAATGCTTGAAGAACATTTTCTGGATTATACAGATAATTTTGATAATTATATAGGTGTTTCTTCGTGATTAATTAGTGTTGCGTTACTTTTTGTGTAAGAAAGGAAAATGTTCTCCGTCGTTTAGCTGAAACGTTATTGCGCCTTCTTGAGCTGTTATAAGGAGGGGAATGTTATTGCGCTTTGTGTGTTTTCTAAGTTTGTCTGAAGGAAAAAGCAGAGGTTTAAATCTTCCGGCAGACACGATAATAACTTCCGGGTTTACTGCCGCCAAAAATGCTTCTGAGTTTGACGTTTTTGAACCATGATGAGGGGAGAGGAGTATCGAGGATTGCAGGGAAGCTTTTTCTTCTATGAGTGTTTGTTCTACCTTTCTGCTAATATCCCCTGGGAACAGGCATGTTTCTTTGTCTCCTGCAACACGCACAATAAGACTTTGTTCGTTGGATTGAAGCGTCATTCCTGAAGTAAAGGTGTTATCCAGATATGGATTAGGTATGTTTGATAGTGTAACGCCACCTTCCTTCAAGAGAGTTTCATTGCCCATCGGTTTTTTCACATCTATTCCAAGTTCATAAGCAAGTGTAATAAGATCCTCATATTCCTGATCATGACCGCTCTCGCCATTAGTCCATAGAATGTGCGGACGGAATCGTTTAAGAAGAAACGGAATACCGTTGTAGTGGTCAGCATCTGGATGGGTGATGACAATACTTTCCAGGCGGGTTATTCCTTTATGCCATAAATATCTTGCAATTATACTTTCACCAACATTGAATTTTGCAGATGATGCTCCTCCTCCATCTACAAGTACTCTCTTTCCACCAGGGAAGGTAATTACTGTGGAACTGCCTTGTCCAACATCAAGAAAAACTATTTCAGAGAGCGATGAAAAACGATGAATAATGTATTGAGGAGAAACAATAAAGAGTATTGATATTACAAAAAATAATGGCAATGTCTTTTTGGAGGAAATTTTTGAAAAACAAAGTCCAATAGCAAGATAATAAAGGATAATCAACGAAGTTGGTGGTGTTGGAAGCCACAGTGTTGAAAGGTTAGAATTTGAAAAGAACGTAGTTACTTGCATGGCCGCTTTTATCCCATATGCACCAAGATGGAGGATATGCGAAGCGACCTCAAAATCACAAAGGTGAATCACTATGGCCAATAATCCTAGTGGCAGACTCCAAAGACAGAGTAATGGTTCAATGATTAGATTTGCTACAGGGCCAACCACCGAAATACGGTTGAAACTTTGTAATAAAAGCGGTGCTGTTCCAATTGTTGCAGCGATGGAAACCAGAAAGGCCGCAATGATCCAACCTGTGAAACGTGTTGCGATACTCGGTGGTTTCTCGGATGGCTCTACGCTCGTTTGAGTGAGTTGTTGCAGACGAGGAAGGATCAGGATAAGGGCTGCAACTGCTGCAAAAGAGAGCTGAAAAGAAACAGTGAACAGGCTTGCAGGATTGAGCAGAAGAATAAACAGTGCTGCACTCGATAAAGTTGTAAATGGGGATCTGTGTCTGTTTATACAATACGCTACAATAAAAATAATTACCATGATTAGAGAACGCATAACAGGCGTTTGAGACCCTGCAAGCAATGCATATATCCAGATCGGTGGAATAGAGGCAAGAAGAGCGACTTTTTTACAGGAAATATGGAGCAGAAGATACTGAGAACGTCTTATTAGCCAATAAATAATAAAAAAGAAGAGTGATGTCACAAGTGTAATATGCAGACCAGAAATTGCCAAAATGTGAACAACACCAGACGCTTTAAACGCTTCAAGGGTATCTTTATTAAGACCTGATCTGTCACCGAGGAGTAATGCACGATATATTCCAGCTTCTTTCGGTTCAAGCGTTTTATTAAGATACTCTCTGATAGATAGACGCAAATTCTCTGGTAAATAGCGCAGTTTAAGGAACCACGATTGTTCCGTCTGTAATTTGAGAATATGAACAGTGGAGCTAATTCTACCAATGATGTTGATATTTTTAGCATCAAGAAACTGCGGATAGTCAAAAGAACCGGGATTTGAAAAACTATAAGGTCTTGAGAGTTTTGTGCGGATAACAAGGCTGTCACCTGGTACTAGTGAAGCAGGCCATTGTTCTTTTAATCGTAGCTGTACAAGACCTTGAACTTTTGTGAAGTACGGTTCCTGCTTCAGACGTAGCTGCTGGGCCTTGATAATAACTGTACTGCGTTCACCGTCAAACAAGGGCATGGCGGTGAGGATACCAATCAGTACGGTATCTTCCTCCGTTAGAATTCTACTGTTGATATTTGTACTACTAATCGAGCTGTTTTTGTTGTTTACTGAATAGAGGCAAGCTAGTGATACAATGCCAAATAGTAACAGCATCGTTGACAGTGTTGGTGTTTTTTTTTGATTAAGCAGTGCTACGGTAAAGAGTATAAAAGAGAAAAATAATGTACTTAACGGGGGTAGTACGAAAAAACGCTGAACTATTAATCCAGCGATAAAGGCAACGATTATTGCTATAAGGAGATAATGATTAACACGTTCTCCTAATGAGTTCACAGTACCTCGTTAATAAGTTGCAGATGGCGTTTGATTACTCCCTGTTGGCTGTCTATAAAGTTTTGGGCAGCTAGGCCTGCATTTTTTCTGTTGATATCATGCGTGATAAAATCTTGGAGTGCAGAATGCAGTTCATTGTGATCATGAACTCTGACACCTCCACCGCAGGATTCTAATTGTTTAGCAATTTCTATAAAATCTTCCATGTGGGGGCCGTAGAGAACAGGCACGCCAAAAATTGCGGGTTCTATGGGGTTGTGTCCTCCAGATTCAACGAGACTCCCACCAACAAAAGCACAGTGACAATGGCTGTATGCAAGGGTTAATTCACCGATACTGTCCAGGATATAAAGATCCCTGCCACCAGCATTTATACTACTACGACAGTTGGCTTGTAAATCAAAAGACGCAGCAATTGCATGAATGCTTTTACCTCGACTCACGTTCCTTGGTGCAATGATCAAATACAGTTCTGGAAACTCCTCTTTGAGTTTTTTAAAGCTTTTCAGTATGATTTCTTCTTCACCTTCGTGAGTTGATCCTGCAACGATTAACTGTTGATACTCGGGGAGGGCAAAAGATAGTCGCTGATTTTTCTCAGATGTTGAGTAGAGTGCCGTATCAAATTTTAAATTACCAAGGGATCGTATCTTTTTGGTATCTATACCAAGGCTGATCATTTTTTCCATGTCTATTCTGGTTTGCATGGAGAGGATTTTGAAGTTTTCAAATATCGGTTTGAAGAAAAAGGAAAAACGCCTGTATGATTGAAACGATTTTTCGGATATTCGGCCATTGACAAGTATGGCAGGGATGTTGTTTCGTTTTAATAAAGAGAGTATCCCCGGCCAGAAATCTGTTTCTACTAGGATAAAGAGATCAGGTTGAATTATACGAATAAATCGGTTAGTGATGAAGAAAATATCAAAAGGAAACGGAACAAACTGATCTACCTTATCACCAAGAAGTGTCTTGGCAATTGCTGCGCCTGAACGTGTTGTAGTGGAAAAAACGATTTTTACATCAATCATTTCTTCACGTATTCCTGAAACCAGGGGCAGAGCTGATGTAACCTCGCCAACAGACAGAGCATGTATCCAGACAGTTTTTGTGCCTGTTTTCTGTTCTTTTAGTTTAAGGCCAAAGCCTAATCGATATAGCGTACGCATCCGATATTTCGGTAAAAATAGGCTAATCCCAATTAGAGGGAGAAACAGAAATGGTACTAAGAGAAGTTGCAATAATGTGTAGGAAAAGGCCATCTTACCGTAAATGGAAAAAGTTGAAGGAAAATTAATTAATCTACAAATAACAAATACCACATCTTTTTGTGAGTTGATATGAATAATTATACTGGATTTGATTTTCTCTTTTGGCACCCTATATTCTTGGAGCGTTCATGGAATCGATGCTGTGGTGTGTACAGGGAAATATGAATATACTATTATTTGAAAATGATGAACTTCAAGCCAACCACCTACAGGTGGACGATTACCGTGCCAAGCATATTGTCAAAGTTTTAAAGGGTGTACAGGGCGATACTTTGCGTATAGGACTTGTTGGTGGAAAAATGGGAGTAGGGACAATAGTTTCTATTCATCAAAAGTTTCCGTTTTTTGTTGAAATGTCGGTAGTTTTAAATGGTGAACCTCCTCCAACGCCTCAAATAGATTTACTGCTTGCGTTACCACGGCCAATTATGCTGAAACGAATTCTGAGCCAGGCGACAGCGCTTGGAATAGGTCGTATATTTCTTGTGAACGCCAGTCGTGTTGAAAAAAGTTTTTGGAGCACCAGCTTGTTAAGTGAAAAAGAGTATCGTCCTCACATGATTCATGGCTTGGAACAGGCTGTTGATACACGTTTACCTGAGTTGCTGCAGTATCGAAAATTCATTCCATTTGTGGAAGATATTTTTCCGATGATAGTAGATGAGTACAGCCATCTTGTCGTAGCCCATCCCCATGCTGAATTGGATTTATCGAAGTGCGTATCAGGTGAAATATCCAGAATATTGTATGCAGTAGGGCCTGAAGGCGGTTGGGTTGATTTTGAAGTTGAAAAATTATTGTCTATTGGGATGTGTCCGTTCTCAATGGGAACGCGTATATTAAAGGTAGATACCGCTGTTGTTGCAATTCATTCACGGATCAGCGGTGAAATTGACAGGCGGTAGGGTGGGATGGATATGTTTATAGTCTATATCCAGATTCGTTACCGTTTCATAGAGAAGCGAATGGCACCATCAGGGAAAAGCATCGTTCGCTGTTCTCCAATCATTGGTTTTTGCATAAGGTAGTCATCCATTGTGAGTGATAAATAGAGAGTAATCCCACAGTTTACAGTAATTCTGACATTGCCGTTGTCTTTTTCAACATGAGTGATAGTGCCAGGCAGGGTGTTTGTCTTAGTTGGTTCTTCAGACTTTTGAAGCATTTTGATACGCTTTGAATCGATAAGTAATTTAGAAGATTTGTTGATTTTCTGAAATGTAAATCCTTTGGCTGATAAGTGCAGAACAATCTTACTATTAATCTTACAGCAGAGTATATCTCCCTCCTCTGTGATACTTTCACATTTGAATATATTTTCATTCCTTGTGTCTGCTAATTGCCCATGCTCCAAAACAAGGGTGTGGTGTGCAAGTTTTCTGCTTTGTGAGAGATAATGGGTGGAGAGAATGATCGAAGTCCCATGTACAGTGTTAATTTCTTTAAGGATATTAAGGATGGCTTCCTGGTTTTCCATATCAACATTTGCAGTTGGTTCATCACAGAGAAGTACCTCTGGATTAATGGCTAGTGCACGTGCAAGAGCAAGGCGTTTACTTTCTCCACCAGATAAGTTGTGGGCTTCGGCATATTCAAACTCTTCCATTCCAACCAGTTCAAGAACTTCTTTGGTTCGTTTAGTGCGATCTTGCTTGGATATACCACGAATCTTCAGTCCAAATTCCACGTTTTTCCAAACGGGTCCCGTGAAATGGATAGGGTATTGATCAACCAATACAACTCTGCGACGTAGTGCAAGTAGTTGATGTCTATTGTGTTTTACGCGTTCACCACAGAAGTATATTTCTCCACTTGTTGGTTTGTCAAGAAAAGAGAGAAGGTTGAGAAGGGTAGATTTTCCAGCTCCATTAGCACCTGTAAGGGCATATATCTTAGATTTTTCCAAGCGAAGACGTGCGAGATCAAGAACTTTTTTCCCTTTGAATGATTGCGTGAGGTGCCTGGTTTCATACAACATTGATTCCGTCCCTGCCCTGAAAAAAATGAAAAAGGAGATTAATGGCAAAAGCAATGCTCATAAGTGTAAGACCGAGCGCAACCGCTAAAACAAATTCACCTTTGTCGTATTCCAATGCCATGGCAGTGGTCATGGTTCGTGTAAATCCTTTGGCATTACCACCAAGCATCATACTGATACCAATTTCAGCAATCACACGACCAAAAGCTGCAATGATTGCAGCAGTAATTCCATAACGAGCCTCTTTTAGAATAACCCACGCCATCTGTTTTTGGGTAGCACCAAGGGTGAGTGCAGTTTTTCGGTATCGACTGTCAATTCTGCTGACTGCCGCAATACTTAAAGATGCAATCAGAGGGATGATCAGTATTACTTGGCCAATGATCATGGCTTTTTGGGTATAGAGGAGTTCCAGTGAACCAAATATGCCACGTCTTGAAATAAATGAATAGACCAGTAACCCAATCACAACTGTTGGCAGTGCAAGGAGGGTGTTTAAACACGTGAGAACAAAGCGTTTGCCATAAAAGCTGGAATAGGCAAGTACAAAACCACAGGGAATCCCTATAAAAGATGCGATAATTGTTGATATTCCGCTGACTTTAAGAGATACCCACACAATGTTGAGTAATTCTGGGTCAGCGGATAGTAATAACAAAAAAGCCGATTGTATGCTGTGCTGCAGAAGATCCATATATTTTCTAATTGATCACATCGGGGTAAAAAAGTTGCTTCCCCTGCACGCGATAGTCATTTATTAATTTTTGTCCCTGTGCTCCGGTAATCCATGTAACAAATTCCATCGCAAGTTGATATTTTGCGTGAGGATGTTTTTTAGGATTTACAGGAATGATGCCATAAGGATTTAAAAGCTGAGCATCGCCTTGATTAAGAATATCCAATTCTATAGCAGGAGTTTTTCCATACTTAAACTTGATGTATGTGCCCCTGTCAGAAAGAGTGTATGCCTGTTTTTCATCTGCAAATGTAAGTGCTTTTCCCATGCCCTGACCAATAGAAAAATACCAGTTCTCTGAGTCAACCGGGAATTTGGATGTGATCTCTAGTTTTTTCCCCTTCTTGATAATCGTCTTGTTTTGTTCAACAATTGGCACTCCGCTGTTCTTCCAAAGAATCTGTTCTTTGGTGTGAGTTCCTGAATCGTCACCACGAGATATGAAGGTTGCTTTTTTGTCGGCAATAGCTTTTAACACTGCACTAATCTTGCTAATATTTTTTATTGAAGCGGGATCTTTTTTAGAGCCAACAAGCACAAAATCGTTGTGCATGACAGGGTATCGTTTGGTGCCAAAGCCATCACGAACAAAGGCAATTTCACGATTTTTTGCATGAACAAATATAATATCCACATTTCCATCTTTTCCGTCTCGAATGGCGGCTCCTGTACCCTTGGCAATGACTTTTACCTTGATGCCACTGTTTTTCTCAAATTGAGGTAAAAGAACATCTAAAAGTCCGGAAGATTGAGTGCTGGTGGTGGTGGACATCGTTAAGATTTTATCTTCACTCCAACCATTTGTACTAAAACTCATCAGAAAAACAACCCCTAAAATTATTGCAATGCGTGAAACCATTACTTATTCCTCATTTGTATAATTATCCGGGAAAAGTATTTTTCCACAGAGTGAAACATCATATCCAGTATAGGATTGAGCCATTTTTCGAAATTCTTTGTCGTGGAGAAAACTGATAAACCGTTGTATGCCTTTTTCAAAGAAGCGTTCACGGTTTATCAATAGGTCGAACCGTTCCCAGCGTAATGGGATAAAATCGATGTTGAGCATACTGGCCACTGCACGAATAGCAGGTGCCGCGTCCGCTCTTCCCGATAAGACTTCAAGACCAGCATCAAGGTGGCGTGATACTTCGATGTCGTAGCCATTTATATCTTCTGTTGCTATGTTTGATTTAGCAATTTCATAATCAAGTAAAAGTCTGGTTCCGGTACCAAGGGGGCGTGATACAATGCTGATATCCTTTCTCGAAAAATCATTAACAGATTGAATGTTTTTGGGATTTCCTTTTTGAATAAGGATACCCTGCTCCCGTTGACTGAAATTTACAAATACTGGTGGTGAACTTAATTCCTGTTCTGCAAAACCAAAATTATATTCGTTGTTATCATCCTGCAAGAGGTGGCACACTCCAATATGACATAAGCCTTTCCTCAGGCTGGTTAAGCCTCCCATACTTCCCTGATTGGAAAAAAAACATGCAATCGCATTCGTTTTCTGGAAGAGTGTTAATGTTTTTTGGAAAAGGGGGTCATCACTTCCTGCCAGTAGAAGAATTTTCCCATTTGCAGACAAGTCATCATTGTTTTCTTCGTAATTAAGAACGTGAGAATCAAGCCACTCTTCCACTTGTCTTCGTGGAAAAAGCCATTTTCCCGTGATCTTTGTTGCCGGTAAGCCTTTATTGCTAACCAGCGAGTAGATCATCTTCTCGTTTACGTTAAGTAACGCAGCAACATCTTTTGTAGTTATAAATTTAGGTTTGAGGTCAGATTTCATGGTATTGGAGTTCGTTTTAAAGTAGGTATTCATTTACACTACGAAAGGTTTGAATACTAATAAATCATGATAAAAGACCATGGAAGACCATAAATAACCACAACAAACACAGGAAAGATGTTCAGGTTATTTGATGTACGTTCCTAATTGGGATTAAAGGAGGGTTAACTCTTAGAAGTGTGCGTGAGTTGTTTACTTCTTTTAAAACGAACAAAGATCCCCTCTATCGCATATATAAACAGTGCAAGCCATACCAGCGAAAACCCGATCAGCTGTTCTAGTGGAAATGGTTCATCGAAAACGAAAATGCCGATACTGAGTTGTAGCGTGGGGCCAAGATATTGTACGATACCAAGAGTGGAGAGGGGAATTCTCTGGGCAGCAAATCCAAAAAGCAACAAAGGTAAAGAGGTAATAATTCCTGTGCCTATAAGCAGGAAACGGACATGGTTGTCTTGATAGATAAAATCAGATTTTCCTTGGCTTGCGAAGAAAAGCAAGGCGATTAGAGCTGGCAAAAAAATGATACTTGTTTCCAGGCAGAGGCCCTCAAGGGATGGAAGCGGGGCGGTTTTACGAAGTAATCCGTAAAAACTGAATGTAACAGCAAGGGTTATGGCGATCCATGGAAAAGAACCATAGATCTGAGTAAGATAACAGACACCTGAAAAGGCAATAAAAATAGCAACCCATTGAGGCGGACGTAATCGTTCCTGAAGAAAAAACACCCCCAACAGAATATTAATCAATGGATTAATGTAGTAACCAAGGCTTGTTTCAACAATAAAGTTGCTATTCACAGCCCAAATATACAATAACCAGTTAAGTGAAAGTATGAGAGAGGTGAGGGTGTATCTGGCGATTATTTTCCAGTTTTTTAATGATCGTTTTAAAGTAGCCGATTTTTTCAATAAAAACAGAAGAAACAGCGTAGTCAGGGTAGACCAGGTTATTCGATGGCAAAGAATTTCCAAGGGAATTGCTGAAGAGAGTGCCTTCCAGTACAGTGGCAAAATTCCCCAGATGCTAAATGCACCAAAAGCGGCTACCAACCCTTTACTGTTACTTGTCATCTTTCTGTTTGGGTGTTGGAGGTGGCGGCCAGACGTACACACCGGAAATCTTTGGAGGCAGTACTGAACGGAAGTGAGGTGTCGGATTGATTGGAATGGAGGTATGCTGGCACCAGTCGTATTCTTTTGTTCCTCCCATGTAGGAGACGGCTAATTTTTTATCAAGGAGAATTGTGGCAAGATCCTTTCCGTCAAACTCAACATCGGCAAGTATCCTGAAATATTTTCCTCTTCCGATTCTATGAAGCGTTATGTTTTTAGCGTTGCTAAGAAGATCTGTTACAAGATCTCTTGCCTGCACGGCAAGTTTCATCTCCACCTGACATTTATGCTTGGTCATTTCCGGCGAGTCTATGCCACGAACCCTGACAACAATATTTTTTCCAACTATGGACGGTGTTCCTGGAATATCAAAGGTGATTGAATCACCATCATAGTTTTTTATAAAGTGTACATTATTAAAACTTTGGTACGGTTCAAGGGTATTTCCTGCAAAAAGTTCTAAGGCAAAGAAAGGTACCAGTAACACAAGAGTAATGAAAAATATGGAAAGGGATTTATGTAGTTTGTTCACATATTCAACCAGATTGTAAATAGTGGGCGACTGTTCAGTGTTATGCTAATTGAGAGGCACTTGGTGAATAGTAACAATATTTGGATCAAACAATTAAACAAAAAAGCCCTCTAAGTGAGAGGGCTTATACTTGTTACTATAGGATTTTTTTTGTTAAAATGGAACATCGCCACTAAAGGCAGTTTGGTATATTGCGATAACATCCTCAAGTGATGGTTTTCGAGGATTGTTCTCAACTGGTCTAGTCACAGTAAGGGCAATCTCGGCCATTTCCGGAATTGCATCAAATGGGATGTCGAGATCTTTAAGTGTTGCAGGGATACCAACATCATCATTTAAGTTAAAGAGTGCGCCAACACAGAGGCTTGCTGATTCACGTAATGTGAGATCATCGGTATTTTGTCCAAGCGTTTCTGCAACTATTGCAAATTTTTCAAGATTTCCAATAAGGTTATATTCCACCACGTATGGAAGAAGAACTGCATTAGCAAGTCCATGCGGTATACCAAACATTCCACCCATTGGATAGGCCATGGCATGAACCAGGCCAACTCCTGCAGTTGCAAGTGCTTTACCGCCAAGAAGTGAACCCATGAGCATGGCAGAGCGTGCTGGAATGTTATCTCCGTTAGCATAAGCCGCTGGGAGATTGTCTGCAATAAGACTGATGGCCTCAAGTGAATACATTTCTGAAATGAGGTGCGCCTGAGTTGAAGTATATGCTTCAAGTGCATGAGTCAATGCATCAATTCCTGTGAAAGCCGTAACATGGGGAGGTAAGCTTGTTGTGAGTTCTGGATCAAGGATGGCAGCGTCTGGATAGAGATGATCACCATTCATTCCGCCTTTGGAACCAGTTTTTTCATTGATGAATACGGCTGTAAATGTTACTTCAGCACCAGTCCCTGAAGAGGTGGGAACCATAATTTTTGGAACACCTGGTTTTTTGATAAGTCCAAGACCCAAGTAATCAACAGCTTTACCGCCATTTGTGATCAGGATTGCGATGGCTTTTGCTACGTCCATTGCAGAACCGCCACCGACGCCAACTACACAGTCGCATTTTGCTTTTTTAGCAAGCCTTGCACCTTTGTCGGCAAGTTTTAATCCTGGTTCAGGGTCTATCTTATCATAAAGAGTGAAAGGGATTTTAGCCTTCTTCAATGTTGCGGTGATAGGAGTTATGAGTCCGGCTTCTACAAGGCCTGGATCAACTACGAGGAATACCTTGCTGCCATTGAAATTCTTTACAGTTTCGGCAAGGTTTGCAATGGCGCCTGCGCCAAATTGAATTTGAGTTGGTTGGGTGACTGTGAATGTTTGTGGAGAGGTCATGGGTAGTTATCCTTTTTTTTGAAGTTTTATCAATAAAGTGAATGAAGTAGAACTGATATGAGTGAAAAAAATGCACTGGATTCCGGATAAACGGAGATGAAGTGCTGTTTTAATAGTTACATATAATCTTTTAAACTCTATATGCTACTAAGTCAAATTCAAAATGTGGAAAGATTACTATTCGGATGCAGTACATCTGAACATCAACTACGAAAGATTAATACAAAAAAACTTGTGACTGTTGTATAATCGGAAAATAATTGCTTGAATAGACAGACTCATAAATGGGAATAATCATGGGAAAAACAGGTAAAAAAATAATTTTGGCAAATCCACGAGGATTTTGCGCCGGTGTTGAACGTGCAATATCCACAGTACAATTGGCGTTAAAACAGTACGGACCGCCAATTTATGTGCTTCATGAAATTGTTCATAATAAACATGTGGTACATGGACTCGAACGGATGGGAACTATTTTTGTTGATGATCTGGTTGATGTGCCACGAAATGCCATTTGTATTTTTAGTGCGCATGGCGTTTCTGTTGCGACAGAGATGCGAGCAAAAAGCCTAGGACTACGTACCATAGACGGCACCTGTCCTCTTGTGGGGTCGGTGCATAACATGGTAGAAAAATATTATGCAGAAGGTTACGATGTTTTGATTATTGGATATCATAATCACCCTGAGGTTGAAGGTACAGCAGGACGTGTTGCGGGGAATGTTCATGTTATTACAACGGTTGAGGAGGCTGAACAGGTTGAGGTTCAGGACGGTAGTAAGGTAGCCTATGTAACGCAAACCACCTTAAGCCAGGATGACATTACAGTAATTGTCGAAACGCTGTCTCAGCGGTTCCCTGAGATCAGAGGGCCAAAATCAAATATTTGCTATGCAACCTTGAATCGTCAACGTGCCATGCGAGATCTAGGAGAGCGATGTGATCTTCTGCTTGTTGTAGGATCTAAGAACAGTTCAAATTCAAACAGATTAAGAGAAGTTGGTGAACGCTCGGGGATGCGCGGATATCTTATTGATGACGAGCATGATATAGATATGAATTGGTTGCACAATGTATCTACTATCTGCATTACAGCAGGCGCTTCTGCACCAGAACAGCTGGTGCAGAATGTAATCAGATTTTTACAGAAACGGGAATTTGATCAATTTGAAGAAATGGATGGCAAAGAGGAACGCCTTATTTTTGAACCGGCAGTCCTTCAAAGTAGGAAGTAAAAATATGAACATGCACTATTAATCGAAAACGATTCCTAGGACAAGCTCCTAGGCAATTCTACTCTAAAGAGTTCAAACAAGTGTCTCTTTAATACGAAGCATTGCCTGCTCAACATTTTCGTAAGAATTGAAAGCAGAAAGTCGGATATATCCCTCACCACATTTTCCAAAACCAGCACCTGGTGTACAAACAACGCCTGTTTTGTTGAGTAGCATATCAAAGAACTCCCAGGAATCCCCTTTGGCTTCAATCCAGATATAGGGCGAGTTAGCGCCGCCCACAAAGTCATAGCCAAGAGTGTTGATTTCCTTTGCAATAAGAGCCGCATTTTTCAGATATCCGGCAACAAGATTGGTAGTTTGTATTTTTCCAGCTTCGCTATAAACAGCTTCTGCGGCACGTTGTACTGGATAGGAAACACCGTTGAATTTAGTGCAATGGCGGCGGTTCCAGAGAGGATGAATGAGTTGTTTTACACCTTTTGCATCAAAGGCTGTGCACTCTTTTGGAACAACGGTATAGGCGCATCTAGTTCCGGTAAATCCGGCATTTTTAGAAAAAGATCGGAATTCAATGGCAACTTCCCTTGCACCGTCCACTTCATAAATAGATCTTGGTAGCGCTTCGTCACGGATAAAGGATTCGTAAGCAGCGTCAAAGAGGATCAATGCCTTATTTTCTTTGGCATATTCAACCCATGTTTGCAATTCTGCCTTAGTTATGGTTGATCCTGTGGGGTTATTGGGGAAACAGAGATAAATAAGATCCGGTGTTTCTGTCGGGAGACCTGGGACAAAGTTGTTTTCTTTAGTAGAATTAAGATAGATAATTCCTTCGTAACGACCATCACAGAAGTCCCCGGTACGGCCAGCCATTACATTGGTGTCCAGGTACACGGGGTAAACTGGATCGGGAAGGGCAATCTTTGCATCTAAGGTAAAGAGTTCTTGAATATTTCCAGTATCACATTTTGCACCATCACTCACAAAAATTTCATCTGCGGAAATATCGGCACCACGTGACTGGAAATCGTTTTCAGCAATAGCCTCACGCAGAAAGTCATACCCTTGTTCAGGGCCATATCCACGAAAACTACTGTCCACAGCCATTTCGTCAACAGCGGCATGAAATGCTTCCGTGCATGCTTGTGGTAGGGCATGGGTTACATCTCCAATACCTAAACGGATAATTTCTTTGTCTGGATTTGCAGTTTGAAAGTCAGTGACTTTTTTTGCAATATTGGAGAAAAGATATGATGCCTGGAGTTTGAGATAATGTTCATTGATTTTGATCATGGATTTTACCTTAAAGTTTGATATAGTTTGTGCTTAAGTGTACGCTGAATGTAAACTGGAATTCTGCAACTGTCAACGCCAACTGGATTCAACACTCGGGAAAAAGAAAAAAATGTCTGAAAAAAAACACAACACTATCTACCGTAGGGATTATCAATCCCCTCGATTTTTTGCGACTGAACTCTATCTGGATTTCATATTAAACGATACTGACTGCATCGTGAATGCTAAAACGCTCTATGTCAGAAATTCAGATACAGATGATACTGGAAAAGATCTACAGCTAAATGGGCAGGAACTTGAATTGCTGAGTATCGTCATTGACGATGAAAAACAAGGTCCTGACAACTATGTAATAGATGAAAACGGCTTGACTCTCATATCTGTACCAGACTCATTCACACTCGAAATAAGTACTAGAATATTTCCAGATAAAAATACAGCTCTTGAAGGACTGTACAGATCCAGTGGTAATTTTTGCACCCAATGTGAGGCAGAAGGATTCAGGAAGATAACGTACTATCTCGACAGGCCTGATGTTATGGCACGCTTTACAACTCGTATTGAAGCGAAAAAGAAAAAATGTCCAGTATTGCTTTCCAATGGAAATCGTATTGAGGCTGGAGATCTTGAAGATGGCCGTCATTTTGCAGTTTGGGAAGACCCATTCCCGAAACCCTGCTATCTTTTTGCACTTGTGGCGGGTGATTTGGTATCTCTTGATGATTCATTTACGACCATGTCTGGGCGTACTGTGCAATTGAAAATTTATGTGGAAGAACGAAATCGTAACAAATGCGATCATGCCATGTTGTCTTTGAAGAAAAGTATGCAGTGGGATGAAGAACAGTATGGCCTGGAATATGATCTTGATATGTATATGATCGTGGCAGTGGATGATTTTAATATGGGAGCCATGGAGAACAAAGGTCTCAATGTCTTTAATTCCAAATATGTACTAGCAAGTCAGGAAACTGCAACAGATCAGGATTACTTGGGTGTAGAAGGTGTAATCGCCCACGAATACTTCCATAACTGGACGGGAAATAGAGTCACTTGCCGTGACTGGTTTCAATTGAGCTTGAAGGAGGGACTCACCGTATTTCGAGATCAGGAGTTCTCCTCAGATATGAATTCTCGTGCGGTGCAACGCATTGAAGATGTACGAATATTACGAAGCCATCAATTCCGGGAAGATGCAGGCCCCATGGCACATCCGGTACGCCCGGATTCTTTTGTTGAAATCAATAACTTTTACACAGTCACCATTTATAACAAAGGTGCTGAAGTCATTCGCATGATGCACACCCTGCTTGGTGCTGAGAAATTTTGCAAGGGAATAGATCTTTATTTTGATCGGCATGATGGACAAGCAGTCACCTGCGATGATTTTATTTCCGCTATGGAATCAGCATCAGGAGTTGATCTTAATCAGTTTACACTCTGGTATAGCCAATCCGGCACACCAGAACTAACAGTTGAAGAAGAGTGGAACGAAGAGCAAAGAAAGTACATAATTCATATCGCTCAAAATTGTACGTCAACACCTGGACAGCCTCAAGGAAAAAAGAAACCATTTCATATTCCGCTCTGTTTTGGATTGCTTGATTCGCAGGGAAGGGAAATTATTCCAGGTGGCAGTATTCTTCAATTAACAAGTGAAAAAAAATCCTATATTTTTGAAGATCTGCCAGAAAAGCCAGTATTGTCATTATTACGAAACTTTTCGGCTCCTGTTAAAATCAAATCTTGGCAGGACAGGGAACAACTCGCATTCCTAATGGCAAATGACTCAGATCCATTTAATCGATGGGATGCGGCTTTTCGGTTCAGTGAATCTGTGATTCTTGAAGTGGTTGATGCATTACAAAAGGGGGATTCACCTGTTTTTGATCCTCTCTTTGGTTGTGCAATAAAACAGATTTTATTAGATAGAAAAAGTGACAAATCCCTTTTAGCTATGGCACTCAGCTTGCCAGAAGAGAATTATCTTGCACAGCAAATGCAATTGATTGACCCGGATTTTTTACATAAGGCACGGATAGCTGTCTGCCAGGAATTACAAACTCTTTTGCAGGATGACTTTAGGCAGATTTGGACTGAAAATTGTGATATTGGAGAATATAGTATAAGCCCTGAAAGCATGGGACAAAGACGATTAAAAAATGTGTGTCTGTCGTATTTGTTAGCAAGGAAACAGCCACCGCAAACAGATGTTGATCTTGCGGTGCAACAGTATCATGAAAGTCAAAATATGACAGATAGTATTGCTGTACTTGCAGCACTCAGTCATTGTGAGATTCCCGAGCGACAGCAGTTGCTAAATCATTTTTATGAACAGTGGCAGGATGATGGACTGGTAATGGATAAATGGCTTAGTTTGCAGGCTACATCTAGTTTGCCATCCACCTTGACAGCTGTTCAGGACTTATTGAAGCATCAGGCTTTTTCAATTTCTAATCCCAATAAAATACGTTCTTTAATTGGTGCATTTGGTGGCAACCATTTCTGTTTTCATCGATCAGATGGGGCAGGGTATCGTTTTATTGCTGAACAAATCTGCTTGCTTGATTCCACTAACCCTCAGATTGCGTCAAGATTGTTGACCCCTTTTTCAATGTGGAAACGATATGATACGAAGCGTCAGAGATTAATGAAAGAGCAGCTGCACAAAATTGCAGAGAAGAAAGGAATCTCAGGGGATGTTTTTGAAATGGTGAGTAGAAGTTTGAATGACTGAGAATGCTCGTATCAGGTATCCTCTTAATCACGTCGATGACAAAAGAGGCAACGGTTGGTATTAGGGGTTGTGTCTTTGTGGATTTCGTAAACATCATCAGGCAGATGACACTCAACGCAAAGTTGACCAGCCACTTTTTTCTTCATGGAGAAAAAACGGTTGTGGTCATCATCGTGCGGAAGTGAAGGTGTTGTGATCTCAGGAGCCCTTGACAGGAAAAGAAGAATTCCGACTAATGTAAAAGCAAAGAGGATATTGATTAACAGTGTCTTTTTCTTTTTTGTTTGGCTCATAATTAGACCGTGAGAAGTAAAAGGGTAGCCGGGATGGTTAACATGCCATTTCGAGTTTGTTGAAGCGCACTATACCTGATCGAAGTCCTAGTGTCACCAGTTCTCCTAAAAGTGAATTTAAGAGTCCATTTTTACCGCTGATTCTTAATGCCTTGCTATGTTTTGCGTGGGTGCGGATTAAGGTATCCATGACAGATGATGAATGGGCGGAATTAACTATGGTGAGTGCAACCTGTTCACCTGATATAATCGCAGGATAGATTCCTTCACCGGTAAGCCCTGATGCAAGTCCTGCGGCATCCCCAATTAGGAATGTTTTACCAAAGTTCCAACCTTGAAAGCCATAATTAATAGATCCGGCTTGTGCAGGTTGTTTGTTGAGATCGTAGCCTTGAAGTGATGCCCATTGAATTAGGTTTTTCTGCAATTGTGCAGCAGGCATGGTACTTCTTGCGGCATAAGCGCCAATGGAAATAGTGTTGGCATGGGGGAAAATCCAGCCATATCCATTTCCAAACAAGGTATTATTGAGGTGCCATTCCATACGGTTGATATCGCCAGGAATCTGGTAGTTGATACCAACACCAATCTCTTTACTATCAAGTTGTAAATACCTGCGAACAGGGGAGTTTGATCCATCAGCACCGACCAGATAGTCATAACTGATTTCCTCATTCTCACCAGTCGTTGTATCTTGAACACAAATGGAGGAGGGTTTGACTTGGCGAAGCAATAATCCGGTACGAATATTCGCCCCAGCATCCCTAGCAATGTGGGCCATGTGTTGCCCAAGCCGAATACGGTTTACAGTGGCAATGATTGGTTGTTTTTCGCAAACAGTTATGCTTTGGAGGGGAGTTTTTACAAATTGATGCGGAAAAGATTTTTCGACAAGTGTTTCTGGCAGACGGCTGATTAAGCCACTCCAGGTAACTCCACCAGCGCAGACTTTAGAGCCAATATCATTATTACGTTCTATAAGGAGAGTGTCGATACCATGATCAGCAAGTATTTTGGCACAGGAGAGACCACCAGGTCCTGCGCCAATAATAAGAGTATGGACATGCATTAATGAATCAAGTTACAACGTAGGAGTTTACGCAAAAAAAGATGCTTTTACAAACTCTCTGTTCATTGTGGCAATATTTCTGATAGATATTCCCTTTGGACAGACAGCTTCACATTCCCGTTCATTGGTGCAGTTTCCAAAGCCTTCATTATCCATTGTCGATACCATGGCAAGAGCCCGCTCTTTGCGTTCAGGGTGTCCTTGCGGAAGCAGACAAAGCTGTGAAATCTTGGCACTTGTGAAAAGCATTGCAGCACCATTTGGACAACTGGCTACACATGCACCACAACCAATGCAGGACGCAGCATCCATAGAAAGTTCAGATGTGGCAGATGGGATTGGAGTTGAATTTCCATCGGGCGTTCCACCAGTGTTGACAGAGACATAGCCACCTGCTTGAATAATTCTGTCAAGTGCGCTTCGATCTGTTACCAGATCTTTACGAATGGGGAAGGCACGAGAACGGAAAGGTTCGATAACAAGTGTGTCGCCATCGTTGAAATGGCGCATATGCAACTGACAGAGTGTGGTCTCAGGTTCGGGACCATGAGCAATGCCATTGATGACAGCACCACACATTCCACATATTCCTTCACGACAATCATGATCAAATGCTACTGGGTCACGGCCTTCTCTGGTGAGTTGCTCATTTAAAACATCAAGCATTTCAAGAAAAGACATTCCGGTGGAGATGTTTGTCAGGCTGTAGGTTTCGAAGTCACCATTGGCTTTAGAATCTTTTTGACGCCAGATTTCAAGGCTGAGGTTAATGCTATTTGTGCTCATAATGTCTGTCTCTATTCTTTATATAATTAGGCTCTGATGGATTCGTAAAAACTTATAAATGAGTCCGTTGATTTAAATCAACGGGTTATTTATGAGTCTGCTGATTTAATAGCATTTTGGTTCGATGTCGAGATAAATGGAAAATTTTACCGCAGG
>JAOZTO010000002.1:19226-25965 GCA_029942265.1 Desulfocapsa sp. | reverse complement strand
CTTAGTACAGGCTTTATCTGTTGAAAAAGGGAAGAAGCAGTTTTTCCACCTTCGGTATTTGGAAACGAATTTCCAAGAATAGATGCAACAACATCCTGGTAATGTAATTTGTTTTGTGGACCGGTGGGAAGAATCATTCCATTCTCGGTTGTGGCAACAATTTGTGAAGTAATAAGATTTTTCAAACTGTCAAAAACAAGCGGTGCAGAATAGGCAGGACATAAGGCTGGAAGTTCTTTTTCCTTGAGAGTAGTTTTGTCATCATAGCTACTATAGGTAATATTGATGATATCAAAAGCCGCACTCAGTTGTTCCAAGGGAGAATGATACAGTTTTTTTAACTGATAGTCGTGTTGTTGTTGGAATGCAAAGGCGAGTTGAGCACCCCCGAGGATAAAAACCCATCCCAGAAACATCCAGACAAGAAAAAGTGGTAGGGTAGCAAAAGAGCCATAAATTGCGTTGTATTTTGAAACCCCAATCTGTAATCCGATATAAAGATTCTGAGTGATAAACCAGAGAGTTCCAGCGAAAAGTGCGCCGATAAGTGCAGCACCAGGCTTTACTTTTGTGTTTGGAAAGAAAATATAGATTAAAAAAAGCGTGACAGTAATAAAAAAGAGAGGAACAAGGAGCAGTAGGCCAGTTTCAATCATTCCAGTGGGCAGAAATACAGTGAGTTTCTGGAGTAGTGTATCATTTTTTAATACAGCATTTGCGGCAAATCCAAAATTCAGGGAAAGGGGCATAAGTATAAGAAAAGTAAGATAATCAGTCACCTTTCGCAGTATAGACCTGCCAGATGAAACGTGCCAAATGGTATTCATCGAGAGTTCAATATTATTCAGCACCAGGATTGCACTAAACAGGACACCAAGTACACCGATAGTTCCAAGAGTTGCAAAATCAGTTTTGTCAACATAGCTGAAAATCTGGTCGGCGGCTGCTCGGAATTGGTCTGTAACTTTATTATTTACATCACTAGACAGTACCTCAGCCTTTTCACCAGAAAGTTCTTCCGCTACATGAATACCAGGAATATTGGTAGTTAAAGGAGTGGTTTCTTCCAAAGTATCTATATAACTATAGACCACCTGTTTTAATTCATTCCCCCCACCAAGCCCTTTAATAACAGCGGTACTCATGGCGAGCATAGGAACAAGTGACAGGATAATTGTATAGGTGAGAGCACTTGCTCTGATGGAGAGCGAATTTTTATTAAATTCGATAAGGGTTATAAGAATAACTCTGGCAACCCCATGTAATTTTTTAAGTAAAAACGATTCACCCACATGGGGAGTATTAGACCAATCCATGAGCTGTTGGATGATGGATTGTTTGTCAAGTGTTTGATGATTCATACTATGTCGAGTCGCTTCACGCTTTTGAATAGAGCCATTTATCCAGCATATCAAATACAATATCTCTTTTGATCGGCTTGGTGATATAATCATCCATACCAGCTTCAAGGCAAAGTTCCCTATCGCCCTTCATGGCATTTGCAGTCATTGCAAGAATAGGTATCTTTGTAAATCCTAAATTACGTAGCTGTCTGGTGGCTTCATAGCCATCCATTTCCGGCATTTGAACATCCATAAGGATGGTGTCAAATTCATCTGGTCGGCTACTGAACATATCCACTGCTATTTTTCCATTAGCGGCCACTTCTACCTGGTATCCAGCTTTTGTGAGAATCATCTTTGCGAGCTTTTGATTGACCAGATTGTCTTCTACCAGCAGGATACGAATGGATTGTTTGATTTCCTCACGCACTGAGTATTGGGTTACCAGCTTTGTGTCAGCCTTGGATTCACTTGGTTCGTCTCCTGTGCCAAGTGTTCGTGAGAGAGTTCTTAGCAAAATAGCACGCCTGGCAGGTTTATTTAAGAAGGCAGTAAAGCCCGCATCTTTGCATTTTTTGGCTATTTTCTCCGTGGATGATGTGTAGGCAAGAAAGGGGATATCTTTGCTTTTGAGATCGGAATTTCGGATTGCTTGGGCCAGTTCAAATCCTGAAATAACTGGCATTTGTAGGTCGATGATGGCCATATCAAATGGATGCCCACATTTTTCAGCTTCTTTCAGGGTGCTTATTGTCTGTGTTTCATCTTGTAGAGCAGTGGTCTTAATGCCAGCATTTGTGAGCAGATGCACAAGGATGTCGATATTGGCTGCATTGTCATCGACAATTAGCATGCGCGTGCCTTCAAGATCCAACTGTTTGAGTGTTTTTGCACGTGAGATAGAAGATTTTCGCATCATCGCAGTGAAATGGAATGTGGAGCCTTCCCCTTGTACACTCTCCACCCAAACTTTCCCCTGCATAAGATCAGCTATTTTGCGGCAGATAGAAAGACCAAGTCCAGTACCACCGTATTTTCGTGTGGTGGTTCCGTCTTCCTGTTTAAATGCTTCAAATATTGAGTCACATTTGGCTGGATCTATGCCGATGCCTGTATCCCTTATCAGGCAATGAAGTTTGATGTTTGTCTCATCTTCTTCTTCGACATTTATGGTGAGTTCTAGCTCACCCTTTTCAGTGAATTTGGCAGAATTCCCAAGAAGGTTGACAAGTACTTGGCGGAATCGTCCGGGATCTCCGCTAATATTAGCAGGAAGATTGTCATCAATCCGACAGAGCACTTCAATGGGTTTGCCTGCAACACGTGGGCGAACAAGCTCACAAACATCATGGGCGGTAATTTCTGGATCAAAATCGATATATTCCAGGCTCATTTGACCCGCTTCAACTTTTGAGAAATCAAGAATATCGTTAATCAGACTTAATAGAGCCTCACCACTTCTTTTGATCGTTTCTGCGCTATCACGCTGTTCTTCATTAAGATTTGTTGAGAGAATCATTTCAGTAAAACCAATTACACCGTTCATTGGTGTTCTGATTTCATGACTCATTGAAGCAAGAAACTGGCTCTTGGCAACGGATGCGGCTTCAGCAGCAACTTTTGCTTTTCGCAACTGTTTGGTCTGGATTTCAATCTCTGTCTGCAGTGTTTTAGAATAATTTTCCTGCTGTTCCTGAATAATGCGGTAACTTTTCTCATTGTCTTCCAGAGTTGCCTGATATTTCTTTTCAAGCACTGAAAATTTACGATCAAACTGTTTTTTCTGAATCTCCAGCTTTTTGTTTGTTTTAGCTGTTGCTTGATGGCTACTAAATAGTTTACAGCAGAGTTGTACGGACTCGTTGAGATATGATTTGTGCGAGATTGTAGCAGGTGAAAAACAGACAGTTGTCTTGATTTTTGGCAAGGAAATTGCTGACCATTGCTGATCGCTAGTGGTGACAATGGTATGGTTTTTCTGGGTTTCTTTTAGCTGTGTTTGCAGTTCTGCAATTGTAGTAACAGGAATGGTGATTTTGCTTTCATTACAGTGCTGTGTTCCGGTACTATCAATACAGATGCAGCTACATTCAGTAATTGAGGTTTGAAGTAATTCAAGAAGTTCGTCAATTTCATTTTGGAAGGAAGTGACTTCATCAAAGATCGAGAAATTATCTGTCATAATATTTAGTTTCCGTATAGGTCCTGTGCATTACTCATCTCTTCAGGAAGATCTTCAATAAGGACTTTGTATTCATCCATATTTTCCTGCATATGCTCAACGAGATGAGAAGGGAGTTCCGAAGTTACATTAACCAGTGCAGTATAACCGAGTTGTCCGGTGATATATTCGGCAATCTGAATTATTCCCGTCAGGCTTTCAGGCTTATAGTCACCACTTTCCAGATGGTGGTCACGAATTGCTTCCTGAATAGTTTCAGGCATTTCCCAGTCTATTGCAAGTAAGTAGCCAATTTCACAGTGATTGGTGTCAAGATATTCCTGCTCAAGAGCAATAAGGGATGTACCTTTTTCGTAAATATCACATGCAGCAAAGAATTTATCAGGAGCCACCTGTGATTCAACTATTAGTCCAAAATCATGAAGAATACCGCATAGATACGCATCATCTCCATTTGCTCCAAAAATTCTTTCGGCAATCATCTTTGCACAAATAGATACTGCTGCACAATGTAGCCAGAGTTTTTTCCTGGAAAATGTCTGCGATTGTCCCTGCTCTTGAAAAATATTTTTCAGGGCATCGGTGACTGCCAAATTGTGAAGATTTTTCATTCCAAGATACGCTACCGCACGTCCAATGGAATCGACTCGTTGGGTCAATCCATAGAAAGGTGAGTTCACCAATCGTAACAGGCGTACCACAAGAATTGGATCCATTTTGATGACATCTTCAAAGTCTCGCATTGTGGAGTTTTCGTCTGCAATCAGACGTGATAAACTTGTCACAACGTGAGGTAATGTCTTTATATCTCTAAATTTCCTGATAAATTTTTTTGCTTTTGACATGGGGAACCTGTGATATGGGGAAGGTTTGGTTTCTTAGGCCATGATCTCCTTTTTGCTTATTGCCTCTGATTTGACACGATCAAGTAATTCTGCCAGAACTGGTTTAATGTTCTCGCGGATGTCTCCAGCTACAATCAGGTACAACAGATCATCGCCTGGCTTGAAAAGACCCGTTCGAGCTTCAGTAACGATATCATAAATCCCATCACGTTTCAGGAGATCTTGACGAATGGATTCAATTTTTTCAAGATCGGGAGTGACTTCCAACGCAGTAACTGTCTTTCTGTCTGCCCGTGACCAGCTACGGACAGTGCCGTTATGGATAAGGATCATTCCCACATTATCCTGAAATCCCGGTTGTTTTTTCATCTCTGCGATACGTTTTGAAATGTCCATTGAAATGTCCCTAGTAAAGAATAATGAAAAGCAGAACCTATCTGCTACTTGTGCTGTTTAAATGATGCATCATGTTTTTCACAGAGACTTGACGATAGGAATTGTCAATTTTTGTGAAGAACGAAGCCGGCTAAAATCCAGACTGGTATTATATTTTTTAAGCAACCAGAGTGGAATGTCAAATTTGTTTTTGCATATTTCCCATATAGTATCACCTTTTTGTACTTTGTACGAGCTTACCCCGACAACTTTATATGCATTGAAGAAATCTTCTTCGGTTTCAAGGTGAAAATCAAATCGCTTCTCTTCAAAAATTTTGGTAGAAACGTGATTAAGTGGTATTTTTATTTTTTGATCTGGGTGAAGACGATGGGATTGAGAAAAATTATTTAATGACCGTAAGTGGGAGGATGGCACCTCTAACCAGTCTGCAAGAAGTTCCAGTGATTCTTCGGGTTGAATGATAATAGTTGATTGACTGATACCATCACGCTTAATTACATTGTCGACACCGAGTTCTCCTAAAACTGTAGTTCTTGCACTCTGGATAGTTTTCCATGTGGGTTTATTTTTTTTAGTACCTGAAAGTAATGGAACGTTTTCAGAATTTGATTGGGAACTGTTTGACTTTGTAGTTGGAGACGTTACTTTACGTTTACTGGAGACGATCTTTATTTTTTCAGCAGCCGTATTGGGGATACGCAGGTTTTGACCGATCATCACGGTGGCATTTTTGTCCAGGTTATTTGCTTTGCGTAGTGCTTTCAGGCTCACTCTGTGTGTACGGGCTATTTTCCCGGCAGAATCCCCTTTTTTTACTCTGTAAAATTGTGTTGGTCTTTGTTGAGCGTGGAATAGATGTTTGGGTACGTTAGAGAGTAGTGTTTTATGTTTAGAAGTGGCTGGAAGATGTAAAGTATATCCTTTGGGAATTCGTTTTTTTCCCTGCAACACAGATCGTCTGAGAGCAGGGTTTAGGCGTGCAAGAGCGTCAGAAGAGATGTCGAAATATTTCAAGGCATCACTGGTTGCGATGTATCCTGGAAGTGATAAACGATGAGTTTGTCGTGGTTTGTGCTGTTTGATTGCTGGATGTTTTTCAAGCTTTTTAGCAACACGTTTTGCGGCTAAGAACTCTGGATAAAAGTTACGGGAGGCGAATTTGAAATGGCCCTGCTTATAACCTGAAAAAATACGTTCATAAGTTAAGAGTGCTTTTTTTGCACGCATCATTCCAGCGGGGCCATAGTTATAGGCAGTGAGTGCTAAAGGCCAACTTTCAAGTCGTTTGTAGTTGCTTTTTAAGAATTTGGCGGCGGCATGGCTTGCCAGGATAGGATCTTGTCGTTCATCAATGGCGTAATTAATTGTGAGAAATTGTTTTCCTGTTGGGCGTGTGAACTGCCATATTCCCGATGCACCAAATTTTGAATACGCTTTTAAGTTAAAGGATGATTCCACGTGTGGCAAATAGGCCAAATCTTCTGGGATTCCTTGATTGCGCATGATTCTTTTTATCCGAGCCATATAGGCGCCGGATCTAATAACGCCTTCTAGGAATCGATCTTTCTGCCCGACTTGTACCCGAATGGAATCTGCAGCCTTTTGAAGTCGTTTATGGCTCACATTTCCAAACAGTTTCGCGACACGTTTTGCATCGGTGCTTTGTGGTCTGATTCCTTTGCTGAGTTGAATAAGAATTCGTTTGTATTTTCCTTTGATTGCTTTGTAGAATGGTTTGTTTATTTTTGATGCACCCGGAACCTTGTGACTGAGTATAGGGATCACTTCGTAGACGATTCCAAGATTATTAGAGTCATGAATAACGGCTTGACTAGTGGAATACTTGCCATAAATCGTTTCCCAAAATCGAACATTATTGTCAATGACAGGATAACGAGGAAAATGATTGACGGCAAAACCGAATTCAGCTTGAAATAGAACAGAGATAAATATGGACAATATGACCACAT
>JAOZTO010000002.1:0-19126 GCA_029942265.1 Desulfocapsa sp. | reverse complement strand
TCATAAGGAGTAGGTGATGTATAGACCTATCTTGGCAACATTGGGTTTTGTTCTGTCCAGAGACAAGCAATCTGTATTACTTGTTCATAGAAATAAAAGAGCAGATGATGAACATCTTGGCAAGTATAATGGACTTGGAGGGAAGATGAAGCCTGATGAGGATGCTCTGGCATGTCTTAAAAGGGAAATATATGAAGAGTCTGGTGTTGTTTGTCTCAGAACAGAGTTGCGTGGTACGATAAATTGGCCTGGGTTTGGAAGTAATGGTGAAGACTGGTTTGGGTTTATTTTTTTAGTAACTGAGTATAGTGGTGAACCGAAATATTCAAACGAAGAAGGGGATCTCCACTGGGGATTAATAGCGGATCTTGGCACGCTCCCAATGTGGGAAGGAGATAGATTCTTTCTTCCAATGGTTTTTGATGACAATCCAAATCCCTTTCATGGACATATGCCATATGATGGTGGACGTCCCCTTAGTTGGTTTTTTTCGAGATAATTGTTGTGCTGTCAGTAAAAATACGTCAGAGAGCAACTTGCAATTAAATGAATCACGGGTATAATTGATGAATTGGAAAATAGTCCCATTATCTTTGCACGATTCTGTCATAGTTGATATATTCGTAAAAAGGTCAAATTTGAGTTGGCTCAGCAAAAAGATGCATATGCGAGGTCATCATAGTTTGGGAATAATATATAATATATTTGTTTTGGAGTCATCATAATGATAGAGGACAATGAGCTTGAACGACTTGAAGGATTTGTTTCCACAATGCTTGAAAAATTTAATGCGTTACAGGTTGTAAACAAGGGTTTAAAGGATCAGTTGGAAGAAAAGGCTGTGAAAATTGAAATTCTTCAAAAAGATTTATCTTCTATGGAAAGCGAACGTGGGCAAATTTCTTCCAGAGTGAGTGATCTTATTGGAAAGATAGAAGAGTGGGAGGCAAACGATACCATTTTGCTAGAACATACACCTGAAAACAGTACTGTTGAGTCTGATAACAGTACTGGCTTACCTGAATCCAATGTACAGAAAAACCTGTTCACTGCGACTGTACAGGCCGAGTAATTGACGAAAAACAGGAGTAATTCTTGGAACGACTTGTTCGCTTTGAACTGATAGGGCATGAATTCACTTTTTACACTGGAGCTCCAGAAAAAGAGGTCGAGGAGATCATCGCACTTGTGACAGATCTTGTTCAAGCGAATAGTTCTTCGGGGGCATCAGGGAGTATTCCGGTTGGAAAAGTAGCGGTGCTTGCAAGCTTAAATATTGCTTCTATGTACGTTGAATTAAAACGAGATTTTAATGAGTATAAAAAGAAAACTGAGAGTCGAGTGTCTCTCCTTGGTGAGCGGATTGCCGAAGAATTGACAGAAGAAAATCAGCTTTCTGGAAAATGATGGAGAGTTTTTACGATGCCATCAAAGAAAATTCATTTATTTTTTTGAAAAATTTGTTATACTGTTTTTTTATATCAGTTACTACAAATGACAAGCTGTCTTGAACTTGAACAAACAGATAGTCTACAGTTTTCCCTGGCCTGTTGGTGATCATCAGTGTTGTTGAGCCAACTCTCGTAAAAAGGGTACCTCCGCTGTTTTTAAATGGAAAATCGCTTGCGAATTCCCAGGAGAAAATATGAGTTTGCCCACCTATTATATAGGTTTAACGTTCCTGGTGACACGGCAGGGTGGGGGATTTTTTTTTATAACCATTCCACGATACCTTCATATTCGTTCTTTTTTTCATTCTGACGTAGCAAACTATGCTTCGAATGGAAAAAGAAATAGAAAAAGTACACTGCTAAAAGTTGCAGTGTTTTGTTTCTGTTAATTTCAAAGTATTGGCTGGGTGGTTATTTTTATTTTTATCAGAACAGTTATTATTTGTATAACTGCTCTGTTTTTATATTCCGAGACGAAGATGTATTTAATCGTTTCTGGAAAAAACCGGCAGGGCAGATTGCAGGTGAATAGATAGTATTTGATGAAAGACCGAAAGAGCAAGATGTAAGTGACACGAATCTATCAGGTTAGTTCCAAACTAAGCTGATTTTATATATAATGTAATGCGTATTGTTGTTTGTGTGGACTTTTTATAATGAGGATGTGATTTTTTAGAAAAAAAGTAGACTTTCAAAGTATTAATAAGTCGTCAAACAGATCGATACGGTCATATTTTTTATAAATTTCTTGTAATATAGTGTGTTTTTTATATGCACTGTATTCTTTGCGCCATTTTTTATTAAAAAAGCACCTTTTTTAATTTTAATAATGTGAGCCTTCTCTTCTTGTAGCATTCGTTTTTTTCCTTTGCGTTTTCCTGTTGTCCCTCGTCCTACCGTTACTGGAGAATTGTAATGGATTTTCAATTGATTTCGTATATTGCAGGAGGACTTGTTGCTGGTGTGATTCTCGGCATATTATTCAGAAAACGTCTCGTCGAAGGGCATCGTGACAATATTGAGTCTCAGAGTAAAAAAATTATCGAAACTGCCATATCTCAGGCTAATCAGATAAAGAAGGATTCTCTTCTTAAAAACAAAGAAGATGCACATAAAGAGAAACAGATTGTTGGTGAGGAGATTCGTCAAGAAAGAAATAAACTGAAAGATGAGTTGCAACAGCTTGTTCATAAAAAAGGCCAATTAACTCAAGAATGGTCAACACTGGACAAACGGCAAAAAGATCTAGACAAACATTCACAGCACCTTGCACAGGAAGGGGAAGCTCTTGGTGAAAAACATAAAAAAGTTGATCATCTCGTAGGTAAGCAACGATTTAAATTGGAAAAAATTTCTGGAATTAGTCAGGATGACGCCAAGAAAATGCTTATGGATTCACTGGAAAGTGAAGCTCGAATGGATGCTGCGAAACGACTTGCTCGCATAGAAAATGAAATGAAAATGCAAGCTGATCGGAAAGGAAAAAGTATCCTTGCCCTAGCAATTTCGAGATATGCTGGAGACTATGTTGCTGAAAGAACTGTATCAATGGTTCCACTGCCAAATGATGAGATGAAAGGTCGAATCATTGGGCGGGAAGGAAGAAATATTCGAGCAATAGAAGCGGCCACCGGTATTGATATCATTATAGATGATACTCCCGAGGCAGTGATTCTTTCAGGCTTTAATCCTGTACGAAGAGAAGTTGCTCGATTAGCATTATTACAATTGATAAATGATGGTCGCATTCATCCAGCTCGAATAGAAGAAGTTGTTGAGAAAGTTACTAAAGAGCTTGAAGTGGTCATGAGGGAAGCTGGTGAACAGGCTACATTTGATGTTGGCTGTCATGGCGTTCATGTGGAGTTGATTCATACTCTCGGACGGTTGAAATACCGCACTAGCTATGGACAGAATGTGTTGCAGCATTCATTGGAAGTTGCCTTTTTATGTGGAATCATGGCGGCGGAACTCGGCATCGATGTGAAGATGGCAAAACGTGCAGGTTTACTCCATGATATTGGGAAAGCAGTTGATCATGAAGTTGAAGGATCTCACGCAGTTATTGGAAGGGATCTTGCTAAAAAGTATGGTGAATCTGAAGAGGTTGCCTATGCCATAGGTGCTCATCATGAAGATGAACCACCGCAGTCAGTTCTTGATGTACTTGTGCAGGCAGCTGATGCACTCTCTGGCGCACGTCCCGGTGCACGAAAGGAGATGCTGCAATCCTATGTCCAGCGTCTTGAGGATCTGGAAGCTATCGCTTGTAGCTTTGATGGTGTTGAAAAATCATATGCAATTCAGGCTGGCCGTGATTTACGGATTATAGTTGATTCTCAAAAAGTAAAAGATGGTGAGGCGAGTCTGCTCAGTCAGGATATTGCTAAATCAATTGAAGAAAAATTAACTTATCCTGGACAGATTCGGGTGACGGTTATTCGTGAAACAAGAGCTGTGCAATACGCAAAATAATGATGGGTTCGTAGAAATGTCAGCCCCTCGCTACAAATCCATCTTGAATTCAAATTTTTACGAGTTTATCTAATCATGCCAAGTATAGAAGAACAGGTAACCCTAATAGAACGAGGAACAGTTGATTGTATTGGACGCAAGGAACTTGTTGAAAAATTAAAAAAATCAGCAAAAAGTGGTGTACCTCTCCGCATAAAAGCAGGGTTTGATCCCACCGCACCAGATCTCCACTTGGGCCACACTGTTTTATTGCAAAAACTAAAACATTTCCAGGACTTGGGACATGACGTTTTCTTTTTGATAGGTGATTTTACTGGAATGATAGGTGATCCAACCGGGAAATCTGAAACTCGAAAAGCATTGACCCGAGAAGATGTTATTGAAAACGCTGAAAGTTACAAGGAACAGGTGTTTAAGATTTTAGACCCTGAGAAAACAAAAGTTGTTTTTAACTCCGAGTGGTTATCAAAGTTAGATTCCTTTGACATGATTCGTCTTGCGTCTGAACTCACCGTCGCGCGAATGCTGGAGAGAGAAGATTTCAAAGTACGTTTTCGTGAAGGAAATCCAATTTCTATCCATGAATTTATGTATCCATTAATTCAGGGCTATGATTCTGTTGCATTGGAAGCAGATGTAGAAATAGGCGGAACAGATCAACTGTTCAATCTGCTTATGGGGCGCGATCTGCAACGTTCAAGAGGTCAGGCACCGCAGGTCGTCTTGACACTTCCGCTACTCGAAGGTCTTGATGGTGTTCATAAAATGAGCAAATCTCTTGGAAACTATATAGGGGTATCCGAATCTGCCAATGACATTTACGGGAAAGTTCTTTCTGCATCCGATGAACTTATGTTCCGTTACTATGAATTGCTCAGTGATCTTAGCACTGAGCAAATTGCATTATTAAAAAGTGATATGGAATCTGGCAAGTTACATCCCAAAGAGATCAAAAAACAACTGGCACGAGAGTTGACGGCTCGCTATCATTCTGATGATGCTGCGCTACAGGCAGAACAGAATTTTGAGAAAGTTTTTCAAAAGGGTGGATTGCCTGACGATATTGAAGAAAAGAGAATCCATTCCGATGTTGAAATATGGTTGCCTCAGTTGCTGGTGGATTTGGAGATGGTGAAATCAACATCCGATGGCCGTCGTATGATAAAGCAGGGGGCTGTTTCTCTTGATGGTGAAAAAGAACTAGATGTAAAAAAGAATATCTCCCCACAGGGTGAGATATTGGTTAAGGTTGGAAAACGCCGTTTTTGTAAACTTGTATTTGAGTAACCAGACACTATAACGGAATATACGGAACGGAAAAAGGCCAGTCGAACATAATTCGACTGGCCTTTTTTTTCGTTTACACAGTAGCGAAGAAGGTGAAAAACGTATTACGAATCTATCAGTTGATCAGTACTTCTTCCTCGTCTTCTTCATCACTCTTAGAGCAGGGTTCGCAGATACCAGAGAATTCAATATGGTGGCCAAGGACTTGATACTGACTTAAATCGGCGGCATTTCTATCAATGTTGTCAATGAGTGGAATATCAATATCGTCCACTTTACCACAACTGATGCATCGAATGTGATAATGAGGGTGAACGGTTGCATCAAAACGTTTTTGAGTTCCACCGACTTCCAGTTTTAAAATCATTCCAGATTCTGACATGAGTTCTAAATTTCGGTATACAGTTCCAAGGCCAATACGAGGCAGTCGTTTTCTTACCATATCATACACCTCATTGGCGGTGGGGTGTGAAGTCACTTTTTCCAATTCTTCGAGTATTGTTTTACGCTGGGTTGTCATTCGTATTTGTGAGGCATCTTGCACTTGGTATCTCCTTAAGAATCACTGCATTTCTCATGCAAGTGTATTGGGTTTGTGTAATAATAATTATTAGAAAGGGTAATGATAGATCAAATTGTGGAAAATTCAAGAAAAAAAGAGATAAGAAAATGAAATGGCAAAAATAACCATTCCGCAGGCCGGTCGAACAAAGATTGGGGAGGCTAGCTGAATATTTACAGTTTAATGTATTGCAGGGTTAAAATAACCGAGTTCCAGAGTTGGAAAAGTGGATTTTATTGTTTTAAACCATTGCCGCATACCCATTGTGGCAAGGGGATGGTCGAGTTTAATGCTTTGAAGGTAATATTCGGGGTCCATGTTCAGATTTCGTAACTGGATACGATCTGGTTTATAGGTGTGCAGGAGCGAACAAAGGGCATCATATTCCTGTATTGAATCTGTAAATCCTGGAAGAATAAAATAATTTAAAGAAACAAACTTTCCTTCATTTTTCATGACGTGTATGGATTCAAGTACATCCGAAAAAGAAAAATTTTGTGGCCTGTAGTAGTTTCTATGATATTGTTCTTGTGCGGAATTGATACTGACTCGCAGGCTATCGAGTCCTGCGTCTGCTAGGCACTTGATACTTTTTGGCAGGCTGGCGTTGGTGTTCAAGTTGATTGTTCCGCGATCTGTATTTTTGCGAATTGTGATAATGGCTTTTTCTATGGTATCAGCCTGTAGTAGCGGCTCTCCCTCACATCCTTGACCAAAACTGACAATGGCATCTTTAGCAAGTTGCAGATGAGGAATGGCAACTTGGCTGATTTCAGATGGTGTGGGTACAAATCGTATTCTATCTTGGGTGGCAGAACATTTACCGGAAGTTTGCAGGGAAATACATCCCACACATCTCGCATTACACACAGGAGATGTTGGAAGTGGTGCTTCCCAGCGACCTAAAAAATAGTTTCTTGCGGCAGGGCAGGCGTAGGTGAGGCAGCATTTACCAAGATGTTGGATTAGCCTGTTGTTCTTATTGTCTCGCAGTTTTTTTGCAGTTTTCGCATTGATTTCCTGTTGATTGAATTGAGCACAGTCCTGCCGGATATCTTTGTCACTGCGAAAGGCAGTTGTCCAAAATCTGTCATCATACCATCCCACAGCCGTGTAGGCAAAAAGTGGCAGGCGAGGGGCATTTTCTGTACTCTGAAAAGCACTATTGAAAATGGAAGTATGTGCAGGAGACATGAAGGCTGCGACAGCTTGGATATCCTTTCCGGTGAAAGGGTCGTTTTCCATTAACAGTGCTTCGCCTGTATCCCGGCTACATCCAATGGGCAAGCGACCAGGAAGAACAAAGAGTTCACTACCTTCAGGTAGAGGAATGAAATCTTCGAGGGAAGGCAATTTGAATTCGCCCACGCTCATACCTGCTGTATACAGATCCTGGAAATCAGTTATATTTCCCTGTGTATCTGCAAATACAAGAGCGGGTTGCCCTGACGGATGACTCACTGTTGTGGACGAAGGACTTTGAAAATAGAATCAATAGCTCTATAAATGTCAATATCATCACCAAACACATCTTCGACAGCAGGATTGTTGATCAGATCCTCAATAACATATCCTGTGAGATAGAGACTTAGTATGTTCGGGTCCGGAATGAGTGTGCGGATTGGAGCAACTTTTAGTTGAATGTCAAAATCTTCCATGGTGGGAAGGATTCGTAACTGTTCGAGAAAGGCATCCCGTACCGCCTGTACCGAAGTGATTTCAAGTACATCACGGTCAATGAGTCGCTGAGTAACGCGGCTTGCAAATTCGTCAGCGTTTTCGCGAGCTTTAGAAAGGATAAACTGTCTTTCTCTTTCACGTTTTCTGTCAATGGAACGGATTGTTTTGTCTGTGGTATTGGTTGCACTTATATGAGCTTTGGCCATAATGATCTCCTCTAGAAGGTAGCCTGTAAGTTGAATAATGCGAATTTACAGTAAAACGGTCAATCTTCCAATCAAAAAATGTCTATTCGGATAATCAAAAGAAGAGTTTTGGGGATAGCACACTTTTTATAATTGTAATATTCTTATCATAAATAGACGGTAAACGTAGGGGAACGTCCCATGGGCGCTTTATATGCTACAATTAGTATTGCCCCTAAAATCGCCCTGAGACAGGGCTCCTACAACATCTCCTTCGAATGTTAATGTAGAGATAGAGGGCAAGACAAAATATTAAAAATACGGATAAAACTCCACACTAGTATTGCTGGAAAGGTGCGAACCCACCTATCAAAGAGCAAAAACCATTGGGAGCGTAGGAGCCCAGTCCCTTGGGCGATCCCCAATAGCGCATCGCGCTATTCAGTATTTCACAAAATTGGCAAAAGATAATAAACTTGTTCATTCAAAAGTAAACAAAATGCCCATTCTCAGACAAGCTCCTAGTATTTTTTCTAAAATAATTGTAGAATCAACAAGCTTGTTATAAAAACTCGTGATAATAATTTTATCAAATTGAAATGGTTTTTTTACGATAGCATTGGTGTTTAAATTATCCACAAGAGGTATACATGAAAAGTAAATTTTCTATTCTTACAGGAATTTTGTTCCTCTCTTTCTTGCTTTCCAGTTGCAGTGATAAAAAACCTGATGACTCAGAAATGCTTATAGAACAGGATCCTGAAGCTATTGGTCAGGAGGAGTTATTGGAATCAGTATCAATAGGTATTATGGAGGGGCGAACAACTGGCCCCATGTTACCGGTTTATTTTGGTTTTGATAGTTACAGTATACGAAAAGATCAGGCACCACGTATGAAAGTAAATGCTGACTTTCTAAAAAGTGATGAAAAAATAAAAATACGAATAGAAGGTAATTGTGATCCGCGTGGTACTCGTGAATATAATCTGGCACTTGGTGAAAAACGTGCTTTGGGGGGTAAAAAATATCTTATAAATTTAGGTATTCCAGCCGCCAGGATATCAACGGTTAGTTTTGGTGAGGAAAAGATGCTTCTTCACGGTCATAGTGAGCTTTCATGGGCTCAAAATCGTCGTGATGATTTCGTTGTAGAATAAAAAAATGTTCAGATAGGGTTCATAGTTTAGCATACGCTAAATTGTTACGATAGTTTGTTAAATTTTTATACAATTGGAGAAAAAAATGTTGAAACGAATAATGGTAGTTGTAACACTTGTAGTACTTGCTGGTTTTACTTTTGATAATAGCACTGCACAGGCAGCGGATCAGAAGATTGGTGTGATGAATATCCAGAAGGTACTTCTCGAATCTGCTGCTGGTCGCAAGGCTAAAGCTGTTTTTGAAAAAAGAATGAATGAGCTACAGGGTAAGTTTAAGACTGAGCAAGATGGGTTGATTGCTTTGCAGAAAGAAATTGAGAAAAAAAGTTCGGCGTGGAGTAAGGACAAAAAGGCTTCCAAAATTCGTGAGCTACAATTAGGACAGCGTGAGTTACAGGTGAAGAGCGAAGATGCACAAATGGAACTCAGACAACTGCAGGATAAGGAACTTGAGCCTATCTTAAAAATGTTGCAGACAGTCGTTAGTAGTTATGGTGTGAAAAATGGGTTCACGGCAATTCTTGATTCAAAAGTTGCTGTATTATATGCGGATCCAAACATTGATGTAAGTGAGTCTGTTAAAAAAGAATTGGATAAACGTTTGAAATAAGGTGTGCTCTGTGCATCCTTGAAGATTGGTCGATTTTAACGATGCAAGGGATATATCCTTTGCATCGTTTTTTTTATAAATGCAAGGTATTGACGTAAGCGTCCAATTAACCGCACCTTGCTTTATCAAAATCCTGTCCCTGTAAGTGTTCATGGAGCGCTTACGTATTGACTGAACAATAGGTGAAACTGAAACAATGAAAGGTGATCTTACAAAATTAGTAGAACAGATGAAGGGGAAGAAAATTCTGGTAGTCGGTGATATTATTGTCGATCATTTTGTGTGGGGAACAGTAAATCGCATTTCACCCGAAGCACCTGTACCCGTTGTTAATGTGACCAAAGAAGAGTTTTTACTCGGTGGCGGTGCTAATGTTTTGCATAATATCTATTCATTAGGTGGTGAAGCGGTACTTTGCGGTATTGTCGGTGATGATGATATGGGAGTTCGTCTCCAGGAGCTTTTACATAATCTAGGGGCTTCAACCAAAGGACTTGTAAAGGGCAGGCGTCCAACCACTGTGAAAACACGAGTTGTGGCTCAAGGTCAACAAGTGGTTCGTTTTGATAGGGAGCAGTCTGGAACGCCATCGGATACGACTATATCGTCCATGGTGGATTTTCTTGAAAAAAATATGGCAGAATTTGATGCCATTATTATATCAGATTATTACAAGGGTGTTATTGGGCAAGCATTGATGGCTCAGCTGTTGAGACGTGTGGATGAAACAAAGAAAAAGACCGGGAAAAAACTTCCGGTAGTAGTTGACCCTAAACCCAGTCATCCTGAACGGTTTTATGGGGCATCTCTTATTACCCCAAATCACCTTGAAGCGGAGAAAATGTCCGGTATGGTGATTAATACAACCGCTGATCTGCGAAGAGCAGCTGAAGTTCTCCTTGAAAAAACAGGATGTCAGGCTGTGCTTATTACTCGTGGAGAGGCTGGAATGGCACTTCTTGAAAAGGGAAAAGATCTTCTTGCGATTCCAACTACTGCCCAGGCTGTTTTCGATGTTACAGGAGCCGGAGATACAGTGATTGCGGCACTTTCTTTAGGGCTTGCAGCCGATGCTCCATTTGGCGATGCCGCAGTGCTTGCAAATATTGCCGCAGGTATTGTGGTTGGGAAGGTTGGAACTGCAACCGTAAAACGGGAAGAACTTCTTGCTGTATTGCAGGGAGAAGAATTTTCAGAAACAGTATTCAGCACTTGCTGATTAAGGGTTTGAATGAACTCTAAGGAATAAAGCAATGACTTGTAAAAGTATGACCGGATTTGGACGGGGTGAAGCAGAAGCTGGCGGCAGGCAATGGGTGGCAGAAATTCGATGTGTTAATCATCGACATCTGGATCTAAAAATAAAACTTCCACGAGGCTATGCAGGGCTTGAAGAGAAAGCACGAAAACTCGTCTCTGCTACTCTTAAACGTGGTCGGGTGGATATATCTCTTATGGTATCAGGAGATTTTTCTGATTTACAGAATGTTGAGGTCAACAGTAGCCTTGCAACTACGTATCGGGATTCACTGGCAAGGCTTGCTGACATGCTGAACTTAGAAGACGACACCACACTCACTAAAGTGGCTTCTTATCCCGATGTTATGGTGTTGAAACGTCAGGAAGAAGATGTTGATTTGGTATGGCCGGTTATTGAAAAAGCGCTCGGGAATGCCGTTGCAGCGTGTGATACTATGCGGCTTCAGGAAGGGGTGGCCATGGCTAAGGATCTGCATGAACGCTTAGTGCATTTTTCTGAAGTTGTGGCCACAATTGGCGAGACTATTCCTGATTTACTGCAACGAAGAGAGCAAACCCTAAATGAGCGCCTGGAAAAATTACTTGATAGAGTGCAGCTTGACCCACAGCGTTTAGCTCAAGAGGTCGCTATTTTGGCAGATAAAACGGACGTCACAGAAGAGATAGTCCGTTTAGATAGCCATATCAAGCAATTCCGTTCTTTTCTTGCAGCTGATGAAGCAACAGGGCGAAAAATTGATTTTCTCCTTCAAGAGTTTCTTCGTGAGGTGAATACAATGGCTTCTAAGATAAATGATGCTGCTATTGCGCACCTTACTGTTGATCTGAAAGCAGAACTTGAAAAAATGCGTGAACAGATACAGAATATTGAATAAAGGATGACTTTTCATGCAGCTGATTAATATCGGATTTGGAAATACAGTGATGGCACAGCGTATTATTGCCGTTGTTAATAGTGGCTCAGCACCTGCAAGAAAATTGAAGGAACTTGCCAAAGACCGGGAAAGACTGGTCGATGTAACAGAAGGACGCCGTACCAGGTCTCTTGTGGTGATGGATTCTAACCATGTTGTTCTGTCCTCCATTCAGTCAGACACCATCAGTCAACGACTGGCATCGTTACAAATCAGTTCACATGTGAGTGTCTCCAAAAACAAAGGTAAGTGATAATGGTAACAACTGGAAATTTTTTGTTATTTCTGCATCATCCTGTACCGGTAATATTACTATCCGACTAATTTCTGAACGGAATCGTGGACATAGGTTGACCTGTGGAAAAGCAGTTCAAATAAAGGCACCCTAAAGGAAGAAAAATGAGTAAAAATGACAGCTATCGCCAAGGCAATGAACGTAAGATTCGCTTAAATGATGACCTGCTTTGGGGAATTCATCCGGTATATGAAGCGCTTTCCAAAGAACCTGAAAGAATCACAGAAGTTATTGTTGTAAAAGACAGAAAGGGTGGAAAACGCGAAGAAATAATTGAAAAAACCAAGGATGCAGGGATTAAGATAAGCTTTGTTACTTCGCTTCGCTTAATTGGTGATGAGAGCTCTCAGGTTCGCCATCAAGGCGTCATTGCTAAAATATCGCAAACAGAATTATTAGCTTTTACTGATCTTCTCGACACGTTTGAGCGTCGTGTTAAGGAGGGAAAAAATCCTAGAATTATTGTACTAGATACCTTGCAGGATCCTCATAATGTCGGTGCTATTATTCGCTCGGCTCACGCTTCTGGGATGGATGCTGTACTCGTTACCCGTGAACGCTCTGCTCCACTTGGTGGTACGGCGGCAAAATCAGCTGCCGGTGCTATGTCCCATATTGATATTTGTCAGGTTACAAATCTTGCTCAGTCACTACAGGCTTTAAAAGATGTGGGTGCATGGGTGTTTGGTGCAATAAAAGATGATGATGCACAATCTCTGTACGCATCTGATCTTGTTATTCCAGCTTGTATTGTTGTGGGAAGTGAAGGGACTGGTATTCGACCTCTGGTTCGTAAACAGTGTGATGTTCTTTTATCCATTCCTATGGAAGGCGAGCTTGATTCTTTGAATAGCTCAGTTGCTGCCGGAGTTATTATGTTTGAAATGCTGCGACAACGTTTGAATTGATAGTAAGCGCTCCATGAACACCACCCTGCACGATTTCGAACTACCCGATATACCAACATGTATTATCGTGCACTTCGAGATCGCACATGGCGGCGTCCCTGAAACACTTACAGGGACAGGAGTTTTGATAAAACAAGGTGCGGTTAATTGGACGTTTACAATTGATATGTGTGTGTATGTCGCATCAAACGAATGTGAAATACTCTCCAATTACTTATAGTTCGGTAGTTTGAGCCTGTCTTTGACCCAACCTGAATATTTACCATGAAGGAGTTACCATGAATGCAGATAAACAGACAGTTGATACAATACTCTCTATTTTAAATGAAGAGATTGTGCCTGCGGAGGGGTGTACTGAGCCAATAGCAATAGCCTACGTTGCAGCAAAAGCTAGAGAACTCTTAGGTGATATACCAGATAGTGCAAAAATATTCGCTTCTGGAAATATCATAAAAAATGTCAAAAGTGTTGTTGTTCCTAATAGTGGTGGCATGGTTGGTGTTGAGGTTGCTACAGGGATGGGGATTATTGCAGGTAAGGTAGAAAAAGGGTTGATGGTAATAAGTGATGTCGATGAAGCAGATATGGTAGAAGTAAGAAAACTTCTTGCTAGTTGTCGATTTGAAATGATTCATGAAAAAACGAACGTCAAACTCTATATACGTATTGAACTCACCAATGGAAACAATAGTGTTATTGTAGAAATAAAACACTTACATACAAACATTACGAAAATAGTAAAAAATGGTGAAGTTCTTGTAGATAGGCCGTGCAGTGACTCTGATTTCAACTCTGCTCTTACTGATAGAAAATTACTTACAATCGAATTGATCTACAATTTAGCCAAGAGTATTGACCTTGAACTGATAACCCCTTTGTTTAATAAAGTTATAAAGTTAAACAGTAAGATTGCCAATGAAGGACTTAAAGAGATTTACGGAGTGAATATTGGTAGCTGCATTGTTAAAAATATTGAACAGGGAATATACGGAGATGATGTAAGAAATAGATGTGCAAGTTATGCCGCAGCAGGTAGTGATGCCAGGATGAGCGGATGTCCTCTTCCTGTAATGACGACTAGCGGAAGTGGTAATCAGGGGATGACGGCCTCCCTTGCAATTGTTAAGTGTTGCGAACTTCAAGGGTACAGCTATGAAGAACTAATAAGAGCACTGTTCTTTTCCCACCTTGCTTGTATTCATATTAAAACTAATGTTGGCCGCTTATCAGCATATTGTGGTGCAATGTGTGCTTCAGCAGGGGCTAGTGGAGCAATCGCATTTTTGATTGGTGGAAACTTGCAAACTGTTGAAAGTGCAATCATTAATACTCTTGGTAATATTTCAGGAGTGATATGTGATGGTGCAAAAGCTTCATGTGCCATGAAAATAGCAACAGGAATATATGCAGCGTTCGATTCAGCTACATTAGCATATCATCATAAAGTTCTTCATGGAGGAGATGGTATTGTCGGGAGTAATGTAGAGGAAACAATAAGAAATATAGGCAAGCTCGCACAGGCTGGAATGCAGCAAACCGATGAAGTTATTTTGGAAATAATGACTGAGCGGAAAACGGACGTTGACCATGGTTGATTTAGATAACAGTAGTGTTGCTGAAAAAAAGAAAACTGATATTAAGCTAAGCTCGGGAGATTGGGGCTGGGTTGCTGTAAGTATCGGGATGGGGCTCGGAGCAGGTATTGTTTTTCTACCTGTACAGGCGGGTCTTGTCGGTCTTTGGGTTTTTTTGATATCTATTGTGGTTGCATATCCAGCTCTGTATCTATTCCAAAGGCTATTTCTCAATACATTGGCTGAATGTCCAAACTGTCAGGACTATTCCACAATACTCTCTGAATACCTTGGTGAAAAATGGGGCGTTGTCTTAGGCGGTTTATACTTCCTTATGCTTATTATTTGGGTGTTTGTGTATAGCGAGACAATTACAAACGACAGCGCATCGTATCTTCATTATTATGGCTTAACCAGCAGTTTGCTTTCTGATAACCCTATCTATAGCTTAGTACTTGTTGCATTTATGGTACTCTTTGCATTTAAAAGTAGGGTTATACTGTTTCATGTTTCAAAAGTACTGGTTGTTGTTATCCTACTGTTGCTTATTATTCTTGCTATATTGGTAATACCATATTGGAGTATTGATAATATTATGCCAATTACTTCGTTTTGGAAAATGATAAAAGATGCCATTATCACACTGCCATTTGCAATGACATCGATTCTTTTTTTACAGTCAATTAGCCCAATGGTGGTGGCAATACGCTCAGAAAGCCAATCAAAAGAAGAGGCAAGGAAAAGAGCTATAAAAATTATGAACACAGCCTTTATCCTTCTGGCAACAGTGGTTTTCTTTTTTGCCCTCTCATGCACTTTAGCGATTGGTCATGATGAGGCTGTAAAGGCTTTTAAGGAAAACACATCATTTCTGGCAATTTTGGTTAAACATATACCCGGAGTAACAATACCGTTGATTGGAATTGTTATTTCTATCTTCGCAATAATGACATCTTTTTTTGGAGCACTCTTGGGATTTCATGAAGCATGTATAGGGCTCGCTACAAATGTTTTTTTGAGACGCACACCCAGAGAGCTGATCAACATGAAACAACTCTCGGCTTTTGTAGTTATTTTCACTATAATTGTTGCATGGTGTGCAGCTCTTTTAAATTTTCCAATACTCTATTTTACAAGTATATGTAGTCCGATATTTGGAATTGTAGGGTGTTTTATTCCAGTTATACTTGTTTATAAATCGGAATCTTTGCGAAAGTATAGAGGAATTGTTACCTATGTGGTTTCTGCAACAGGAATACTTTTAGTGATCTCTCCTTTTTTTGCATTCCTGTAGGAGCATGTTTTTTTATGCTTGGAAAAGAATTTGGTGAAATAATGATTCCGGGGACAGTATATATATACTGTCCCCGGAATTGTCCACATAATCAAACACCCAACCAAGCTGCTATACAGCGTAGGAGCCCTGTCCTCAGGGCGATTGAATGTGAAATATCAATTACGGACAACATCTTTCCAGCCCTTTGTTCCGCCAGCGATACTTAAAAAAACGTTACATACAGGTAGTATGGAAAGAATTTTTAAGTATAGCTGACGAAAAAATTTCAAAGAATATGTTCAGGTTATTTAATTCCCGTTCCTAATTGACATTATCGACAATATTGTCGTTAATAGACATAAGTGTCGATAAGGTTCTGGATAACTTTATTAGAAATCCTAATATCACCCTGATTGTACATGATATTCGTCTGGTCTTGTGATGTGGCATGGTTCTGGCAAGGAAATGTTTGCATTATTTGTGTATACTATTTAGGCACCCCCTTTAATCAATCTTTAAAAAGGAATCTTCGAGTATGAATATCAGAAAAATCACTTCCATGACCATGTTTACCTCATTTATCCTATTAGTCATAACATCGGTGGTGTTATATATTGTTCCGCAGGGGCGAGTTGCCTATTGGGCTGACTGGCATCTGTGGGGATTGACTAAAAGTGAATGGAGTAACCTCCACATTAATCTCGGTTTTCTGTTTCTTTTTGCCGGTTTGCTACATCTCTTTTTTAATTGGAGCGTCATAAAGGCATATATGAAAAACCGTGCTAAAGAACTGAAAGTATTTACACCATCATTCAATGTTGCAATGCTTCTTTGTATAGTTGTTGGATTCGGGACGTATTTTGAGGTTCCACCGATGTCCACGGTAATTAATTTTGGCGAATCTATTAAAGATTCAGCGGAAAAAAAATATGGTTCGCCTCCTTATGGCCATGCCGAGCTTTCCACTGTTAAACTTTTTGCAAAGAAACAAGGGCTTGATCTTGATACTGCGGTAAAACTTTTAAAAGATGCCAATATTCAATTTCAAGGTTCAGATGATACACTTGCAAGTATTGCAAGTGCCAATGGATTGGCACCTCAAGGAGTGTATGATATTATAAAGGCAGCAGGTAAACCTGAGAAGTCCGGCAGTACAGGAACCTTTCCGGACAGCCCCATGACAGGTTTTGGTAAAATGTTCCTTGCCGACTTGTGTAGCGATTATACTTTAAAACTTTCTTCAGTCATTAAGCATCTTGAAAAAGAAAACATTACTGCAAAAGGGGACATGACCATAAAAGAAATTGCCAGTGCAAATAACACGGCACCAATGGCAATTTTTGACGTTCTTCACGGAATAGCCAATGAAATGCAGAACAAGCATTAAAATATCGAAACTCTATTTATTAATTGTATTGTTATTGTTGGTGGTTGATGTAACCGCTGCTTTTTCCAGAGAATTTTTGATGGGAGAGGTTCTCACAGTCAACCATAAAACAATGGAAATTGAGATACAACCACAGGAATTACCTGAAAATAAAGCATCTGACATACAAAGTGAGATGCTTTCTGTTGAGGTGCAGTCAAACATTCCTGCCTGTGCCACTGTTGGTGCAACCATACGATTATGGGGACAGTATCAAAAAGGAACGTCCAGTAGAAAATTCCTTGCGACTGAAATCAGGGGATGTCGTGGGGGAGGATGTTCCGACCCGACAGGTGTTCGATCTCGACTGTCGCAAGGAGGAAATCGTCAGCATAAAGAACATGAAAATGATCCGACTACAGGAAAATACAACCAAAGGGAAGAATCTCGTGGCATAAACACTAGTGGAAAAGGACGAGGTGGCAGCGGTTCGGACGGTAAAGGTAATGGAGGGGGAGGTGGCGGCGGTGGCGGTGGCGGAAAATGAAACGCTATCCTGGTTGGCAAACTAACCTTTTTCTGTTTTCACTTATTACAATTTTAGTGGGTAGTTATTTTTACAGACAGACCATGCAAGCATCACAAGAGTTACTTAATCATTCCCAAGATCATTCCGAGATTCTTGCAGCTGTTGTTGAGTTAAATATACGTAATGCATTACTGTCTCAGAATGCAATAGAAGAAACAGTAGCGACTTCCCTTGAAAACAGTGCTCGGTTTATTCATTATCTCGATGCAATAGAACCATTTTCGTCCGATGAACTAACTGCATTTGCAACAGAAGCTGGCCTTGCTGGGGTACGTATTATTCGAGGAGACAGTACAGTTGGTGTTAGCGGACCGAGTCGATGGCTTTCTGGAAAAACGTGTCCGGAATCTGCCGGTCTTGAACGTATTGACGATAAACATCTCTACTTATACTCATATTTTCCAGATAATCAATACAATGCAAATTCAGAATTAAATTGTGTTTTTGTCGCACTCTCTTCTTTTGAGATAGACGTCACACTGGATAAAATATCTGTTGACCGTCTTTTAACCATGTTTGATGATATGCATGATATTGCCTACGTGCGTTTTCGGCGAGATGATATGGATTCGGATACCGATTATTCTCTGATAAGGAATGACAAAATTATGGAAACTGTTGTCTCCATACAGGACAGAGATCTTATCGTTGCATTAAAGATGGATCGTTTTGGAAAGAGACGAATCCAGATGAAGAACGAATTTATTGTTTTTATAACTTTTTTGATTCTGTTTGGCGGCTTTTCATCGTGGTGGCTTTATCGGGTTCAGCGACAGCGTCTACAACAAACCCGTGAATTTGAACGAAAAATGGCTCGCCAGCATGAAGATGCAGCCCTTGGCCGAGCAGCTGCAACGATTACTCATGAATTACGAAATCCCCTTAATGCTATTGGTATGGGATTGCAGCGAATGCAAATTGAGTCGGAGAATCTTGCCCAGGATCACTATAAGCTGATTGCAAGTATGCGTAACGCAGTTGATCGAACCAACACTATTATTAGCAGATTGAATCAGTATATGTATGCAGTTGAGGTTTCTGGAAAACCGGTCAATATAAAATCGGTTTTGCGTCAGGAGGTAACACTTTATGAGGCACAATGCAGAAAACAAAACATTGACATTACTCTAAACTGTGAGCAAGACTGTTTAATATCCGGCGACAAGGTGCTTCTTGAACAACTTTTTGAAAATTTGATAAAAAATAGTGTGGAAGCTCAACTGAATGGCGGTTTTATAAACATTACAATGACACAGGTAGATGGTAATTGCTGTGTGAATATTGAAAATGGCGGTTTTTTACTGACAGTTGATGAAAGTAAACTTTTATTCGAACCTTATTTTACACAAAAAAGTAGGGGTACAGGGCTTGGCCTAGTGATTAGCAAAAAAATTGTAATGGCGCACAAGGGTGTTTTAACGTGGCAGGGTGATTTTCAAAAACAGAGTATCAAATTTCTGATTACACTGCCGGTTGGCAATTCATGAGTCCGTTGATTTAATAGCATTTTGGTTCGATGTCGAGATAAATGGAA
>JAOZTO010000001.1:12744-31169 GCA_029942265.1 Desulfocapsa sp. | reverse complement strand
GGAGCAGTCTGGTAGCTCGTCGGGCTCATAACCCGAAGGTCGATGGTTCAAATCCATCCCCCGCTACCAAAGTTAAATCAAGGGGTTAGATTAAATTCTGACTCCTTTTTTATTTACCTCCCGGCTCCCAGCTATTTTCCGCAAGATTACCACGCATGTGCCTTGAAAATATTCAGAGATAAGCCCCTTATCTGTTCAAGCCCTGAAATCAAAAAGCAATACTCGAATTACAAAAAAATGGGTAGCAATTACAAAAAAATAGAGCAGATTTTTAGCCTCCCGGGCCGTTAGATTTTTAACATATTGAAATTGATTGGAAAATTTATTATAAATAATCGATGCCTTTGGCATGATAAATGCGGTAAGGGAGATGGTTATTACCTTGAGCCACGTTGTACAGTAAAAATAAACACGAGAGCCTATAGACTGAATTTTGAATAAACAGAGGGCTAAAAGGTAATGACTTTCAATAAAAATTTTCTACTCTTTATTATACGATGCAATGGGAACGATATGTTTCGTAAAAGCGGATAAAAGGCGGCATTTCTGATTAACATGTTGCTGAGTGCAGGCGTATAAAAAGAAATTATATGTTAGCAATTAAAATCTATCAAATTCACTTGACTAATTTAAAAATTAGAGATAAAGAATGAAAAAGTTTATCTTGGAGATTAGGGTACGACAAGTAGTTAGACCTAAAAAATCAAGCGGTTATCATGCTATTTGGTAAAAATAAGCATTTAGTCGGCCTGGATATCGGATCAAGCTCAATCAAAGCCTGCGAGCTTAATCATACCAAAAAAGGGTATTCGCTGAGGAATATCGCCATAGCAGAAATTGATCCGGGATTCATTGTTGATGGCGTCATCAGCCAACCATCTGAACTTGCCCGTGCTATCAGCGCACTTTTTAAGGAAAATAGATTCAGAGAGAAGAATGTGGCTTTGGCCATCGGTGGATACTCTGTCATTATGAAAAATATATGTGTACAGAAAGCCGAAGAAAAAGCCATGTATGAATCTGTCACCATGGAGGCTGAACAATATATCCCCTTTGATATAAATGATGTGAACATTGATTTTCACGTACTCGGACAAAATAAACACAATGTTGACCAACTCGATATTTTACTGGTGGCAGCGAAAAAAGAAATTATTGAAGAGTACACCGGCATTGTAGAGTCGGTGGGAATTACACCAGAAGTAATTGATGTAGACGTATTGGCCCTTCAAAACTGCTACGAATTCAGTCACGGTAATGGAGATCATACCACCGCACTCATTGATATCGGGGCTAGCAAGACTTCTCTTAATATCATTAAAAATAGTATCCCGGTATTTATGCGGGATGTCTCCCTTGGTTGTGGGCAAATTGATCAGCAAATTGCCTCGCGGTGCGAATGTTCGATTGCGGATGCGCAAAAAATTAAATTAGACAGAAAAGCGGATAAAATCACCATTGAGGAGTTCAATGAAATCGAATCGCTTGTGATCAAGAATTGGTGTACGGAGATCAGACGAGCAATCGATTTTTACTATTCTACTTATCCGGATGACTCCTTTAATCAGGTTATTCTTAGTGGGGGTGGCGCCAATATTAAAGAATTCCATAAATTGCTGGCGCTGGAGACATCATCCAAAGTTGAAGTGATTAATCCATTTATCAATGTACAGATCAATCGTGGGAAATTCGACTCCGCCTATATTGATAGTATCGCCCCCCAGGTGGCTGTCTGTATAGGTCTGGCCTTAAGGAGAGCTGACGATAAATGATCCGGATTAATTTATTACCATTTCGGGATGTTCGTAAAAGAGAAACCGTCCGGCGCCAAGTGTCGTTCTTTCTGTTGCTTCTAGGCATTGTGGCCGGCGGTCTTCTTCTTCTTCACTTATTTATGGGGAATCGGGTCAATTCGTTACAGACCCAGATCGCAGAAATTGATGCAGAGATCAAACGTTATCAGGAAATTGGCAACCGGGTAGATGAAAACAAGAAAAGAATCGAGGTAATCAATAAGAAGAAAAGTGTGATCAACACGCTCATTAAAGATCGCTACAAACCGGTACGCCTTCTGGGCGCCATGTCCGAACTGATTATTGCTGATCAGATGTGGCTGACCAGTCTCAGTACGCAGGGAACCGGGGTTCGGGTCAAAGGTGTGGCGATGGATGAACGGACGGTGGCCGATTTTATGACGAAGCTGGAAAATTCAGGACTTTTTCCGATGGTTAATTTGAATACGGTCAAACGAAAGACATTTGATGAAACAATCCATCTAAAAGAATTTGAGATTTTATGCCAAACATCGGTGCCGAAAAAACCGGATCAGGAAAAGGCTAAATAGGGCCAATAAAAAATGAGCAATAGCAGTAGTAAATCCCAGCGGATGGACAGTTTTTTTGAAACTATCAATGCGATGACCAAAACCAGGCGCATGTTACTTTTGGTGCTCGTTTTTCTCCTGATCGGATCAATTTTTTTCTTTCTATCCTTTCGACCGCAACAGCAGAAGATAACCGAGCTGAATACCCGCTTAGGTGATTTAGAAAAACGAATTGACGTGTTGAAAAATAAAGCCGATCAGCTGGATAAATTTAAAAAGGAACTAGCGGAAGCAGAAAAATCTTTTAAATTGGCCATGCAGGCTTTGCCGGATAAGAAAGAAATTCCTTCTTTACTATCGAATATATCCCAGTCGGGTCATGGTGCCGGGTTGGAATTTCTTCTGTTTGAACCCAAGCCGGAACAACTGAAAGAGTTTTACGCCGAAATTCCCGTTCAAATGCAAATGAAAGGTGGTTACCACGATGTGGCGCATTTTTTCGAAGCGGTAGCAGCGTTGCCGCGTATCGTAAATATTCGAGATATCACGATGGCGCCCAAGAAAGCCGGTGAACCGCTGGAAACATCCTGCAAAGCAGTCACATATAAGTTCGTTGAATCCAAACCAGAAGAAAAGGGAAAAGAAAAAGAGAAGAAATGAACCTATATTACCGACTAGTTGGCTTGTTAGCGGCAGTCATATTGTTATGGGGCTGTGGAGATTCCAGTCAGATGACTAATCCGCAGGTTGTTCGTCGGAAGATTGCCTCAGAATCATCCGAGGCCGGAAAATCCCAACAGTTGGTCTCTGACCAGAATACATCCGGAAAGTCGGTAGCTCCGGCGAAGGAAGAAACGGCCCCGGAGAATGTATCGAATTCGGATGATCCAGCCGCCACCCTGTTGGCTTCAAAAAATCAGATTGAGATATATGAGTATAAAGGTAATATTGATCCTTTCTCGCCCCTGATAAGAGAAGAGAAAACCGAGGCACAAAATACGGATTCAGATGATGTGCCCAAAAGAAAAAAGCGAGTGCCGCAGACCCCGTTGGAGAAGATTGATTTAACGCAGCTAAAACTCACTGCTGTTATTAATAGCAAAGGGCGCCCTAAAGCAATGGTTGAAGAATCGGGCGGTAAGGGATATATTGTTAATAAAGGTACTTTTATCGGTTTGGACGGCGGGAAAATAAGCAAAATACTAAAAGATCGGATAATTATTACCGAAACGTCCGAGGATGCGGTAGGAAAAATAGTCACCATAGAGCGAGAACTCAAACTACGACAATTCTCTGGAGAGTAGGGCTAATGAAAGAGCTTCGTACAAAACGCGGTGTTTTCTTCGGTTTCCTGTTTGCTTTCGTTTATGGGGTAGTCATTGCGGGGGGGTGTGCCACAACAGACTCGCAGAAGGTTGAACAATCAAGCACTCTCCAAACGTCCCAGGATAAACGGATCACCCAGGTTGTGATGAATGAGACTGCCGGAGAAGCGCATGTCCTGGTGACAGGGACCGAAAAATTGGTTTATTCGGCAGTTAAACAGCCCAATCCACCCGCTGTGATTTTTTATTTTCCGGACACGGTCGTGGATGTTAAAATGCCAATCAATACGGTGGCCGGTGGGCTAATTCCTGAGATCGAGTTAACCGAACTGACCGAAACTGGACATACCACGCGTCTTGAGATCAAACTGGCGACGGATGCATCTTACACGGTTAAGCAAGATGAAAAGATATTGGATATTGGCCTCCAAAAATCGGTCGTTGGAACAGAGGGAAAAGCCGCCGCATCGTCGGTGGCCGCAAGCGAGAACAAACAGGCCAAAACTTCAGTGCCCATTTCTAAGGATCGGGCAAGTATTCGGAATATTGAATATCAAGGGGAAATAAACGGTAAATCACAAGTAGTTGTGGCAACATCCAAACGAGTGCAGTATAAAATCAAGCGGGTCAGTCCCCGCTGGCTGCGGTTGTTTCTGCTGAATTGTGATCTGCCCGAGGGGGGCCTGCCCACGCAAAACCCCGGCTCGCAAAACGGTGTGGTGACAGCTATTGTACCCGTTATGCAAACAAGCCAGCCGGATGAAGCCCAGATCGATATTCGTTTGCGCGAAACCGTTCCGTATCTTGTCAAGCAGGATGATGGCTACCTGTACATCCTGTTCGATCTTCCCGAAGCCGGGATTGCTAAAAAAGAAAAAAAGCCTGAAACCCCTGCCACGGTAGAAGCCAGTGGGAAAGAAAACGTCCCAAAAGAGAAAGCCGAAGTTGGAAAAAAAGGCCCTGAATATACCGGCGAAAAGATCGCGCTTGATTTCTATAACACGGATATTCACAATGTATTCAGGATCCTGGCGGATATCAGCGGGGAAAATTTCGCTATTGATAAGGATGTTGAAGGCAGAGTGACCCTGAGTTTGGATAATCCGGTTCCCTGGGACCGGGTGCTTGATCTGGTGCTGAAAATGAACCAGCTCGATAAAAGGCAAGAGGGAAACATTATTCGTATCGCGACATTGTCGTCGCTTAAAAAAGAGTCGGATAATGAGGCGGAAAAGCTAAAGGCTGCGCGAAATGTCGCGATGCAGGCACCTCTGAAAACCGAGTATATTCAGGTAAATTATGCCGATGCTGGAAAAGAGATTAAGCCCCATATAGAGGCAATTCTAACAAAAAATTTAGATGGATCAGGTCGGGGTTCCCTTTCTGTAGACGCTAGAAATAATTTGATAATCTTAACTGATGTGGAAAGTACTATCGAGCGGGCTCGAGAAATTGTCAAGAGCATTGATAAGGTGACTCCACAGGTGCTGATCGAAGCACGTATCGTCGAAACGGATATTAATTTCAGCAGAGAAATTGGAATCAACTGGGATATGGCTGGTGGGATTCAAGGTGATAGTCCCCGGGCGGGGATTGGACCCCAGAGAGGATTCGATACCTGGGGGGGGACCCGCGGATGGAATATTGCCCAGAATTTGCCGATCACACCCGGGCTACCCACTTTCGGCTTTAATTTTACCAAGATCGCAGGGACGCCTTTCCTGTTGGATGCTAAATTGATGGCAATGGAGGATAACGGCGACGCCAAAATTATTTCAGCACCAAGGGTACTGACCCTTGATAACGAGGAAGCGGTTATCGTCCAGGGATTGGAATTTCCTTACTTTGAAGAGTCTGAATCCGGGGGGCGAACCGTTAAATTTAAAGAAATCGACTTAAGACTGACTGTAATACCCCATATCACACCCGATGAGAGAATCTCGATAGAGTTGCATGTGATAAAAGACGATGTGTTTGATTTCTTCGAAGGGGTTCCAGTCATTAACACCAAGGAAGCGAAAACCAGGTTTTTAATGAACAACAACGATACCCTTGTTATCGGTGGAATAAATAAAACGACCGAACGAGACGAAGAAACTGGAATCCCCTGGCTATCAGACATACCGGTCTTGGGTTTTCTATTTAAAACAAAGATGACATCAAATAAGAAAGAAGAGTTGTTAATCTTCATCACACCAAAGATCAGGCGACTGGAGCAAAGGGACGTCACAACCTTGACTAAACCCATGGGTTTGAGATCAGATAAGAAGGAGTAGCTCCATGTTAAAGAAAGTATTTTATTGGCTCGGATCTGCAATATTGGTTTCTGTTTTTATCGTATTTACCGGTTGCGGCGGGGATGAATCCGGTCTTGAAAGCACAGAAGAAGTCATCGCCGTAGAGTTAACCGCGCATGATAGCGGGGACTCATCATCTGATCCGACATTTACGATTGATGTAAAGCGGGGTACATGCGGAACCCCCGACGCGCCGCCGCCCGACCTGCTAGTTCCTGAAGATCCGGTCGTTCCTGAAGATCCGGTCGTTCCGGAAAACCCGGAGGAAGCAAGTGCCGAGATTGAAGAAGTAACAGCGGAACCGTATTATGACACCTTGGGGAAAGCTACCTTTTACTATATATTTTACTGCCCGACTTGCCCGCCCGGTGCGGATGAAACGTATATTATCGATAACTATACGGTCGAATACGTCCCCGTGGCAAGTCCCAAAGGGGGGGGCGGCCACTTTTACCCACCCCCGCTAGTTAGCCTGGGTAGCAGATCGTTCGTTACTCAGATGGTTTTATCCAAAGACTTTACAACGGCTGAGAGAAGCTTTATCCTGATTCCGGTAAATACCAAAAACGAATTCCAGGAAAAAAGCCTTAGGAATGATACGCCGAGGGACGGCGCTTTTTATGACATTATAGTACGTTTTCACGGAAGGAACCGCGCGGGCGGGTCGTTTACCACAACAAGTGGGTTGCAGGTTATTTTCGGAAACTATTATAATTGCGATGAATAGATTCAGCGGCTCGATTTTTTTAGCCCGCTTTTTGTAACTCTGAATTTTACGGGTTTTCTCAAAAATTTAATAAATTTTTTAGGCAGATAAAATAAAAAAAGGGCGGTGGGTCTAAGATCCAACCGCTCTTTTATTTTAGCCGGTTTGACTCCAGTGTAAATTCTTGAGGCATGGTGTAAGAAAATTGCCTTATTTCGATAGTTGAAAACAGTGCGTTCACTCATCGATTGAGAGATCTTGTGCCCGGAGCGTTATTCTGATAAAGTTTTCTTATGCCGGTTTACGAATACTCAGCAATAAATCACAAGGGTAAAAATACAACCGGGGTTATCGATGCCGACAGTCCGGTCGTGGCCCGGCAGAAATTGCGTGCTTCCAATATCTTTCCGGTATCCGTTCGGGAAGTACTTGAAACCGCCGCGCTGGAAAAAGTTTCACGGAGATGGTTCCCGACAAAATTGTTTAACCGGATCCGGCCGTCGGAAGTGGCCCTGATGACTCGGCAGCTTGCCACGCTGGTGGGGGCCGGATTCCCCCTGGTAACCGCCATTGACGCTATCCTTCCCCAGACTCGTTCCCAGGGACTGAAGGGGCACCTGTCCAAGATTAAGGATAGTATTGTCGAAGGGAATAGTTTTGCGTATGCGCTGGGTCTTTTTCCGGGAACATTTCCGGCCCTGTTTATCAATTTAGTCCGGGCTGGTGAATCTTCAGGGACTCTCGAAATGGTTCTTGATCAAATGGCTGACATGATGGAGCGGCAACAGGCCCTGAAAAATAAAATACAATCGGCTTTGGCCTATCCGGTATTGATGTCCATTATCGGAACCGGCGTGTTGTTTTTATTACTGACCTTTATCGTGCCGAGTATTACATCGATATTTGCTGATATGGACCGGGCATTACCCGGACCCACGCGGTTTTTAATTACGCTCAGCGAATTTTTCAAAAATTGGTGGTGGGCCTTCCTTTTATTCATTGTGGCCCTGGGGGTTGCTTTTTACCTGTTTAAAAAAACTCCGCAGGGTCGTCGGGTCGTGGACCGGTTCAAAATCAGACTGCCGTTTATAGGCCCACTGGTGCGAAAACTGGCCGTAGCCCGCTTTTCCAGGACACTTGGAACGCTTCAGGAAAATGGGGTTCCTATGCTTCAAGCCCTTGAAATCGTAACGAATATCGCCGGAAATGTCATTATTTCCGATGCCGTGACTGAAGCGGCGGTTGAAGTGGGCAAGGGACGCTCGCTGGCTACCTCCTTAGGCCGGCATCCCGTTTTTCCCGATCTATTTATCCAAATGGTCGGAGTGGGAGAGCAGAGTGGTGAGCTGGAAGCCATGCTGAATAAAGTGGCCGATGTATTTGAAAACGAAACCGAAACCCGAATAACGGCCATAGCCTCCCTGTTGGAGCCGATGATGATCCTGCTCATGGCAGTTGTGGTCGGTTTTATCGTCTTGTCTATCTGTTTGCCGATTTTTGAAATGAACCAACTGGTGAGTTGAGCAATCAATTAATAAATAAACCGGAGGTAGAATGATATTTCGTATGAAAAAACAGATCGCGGATGAAAGCGGTTTTACCCTTATCGAGCTAATGGTCGTGGTCATTATTCTCGGTATTCTGGCCGGGCTGGTCGTTCCCAGGATCATGGAGCGACCTGGAGAAGCCAAGCAGACTAAAGCAAAAATACAGATCGAGGGGTTGGAAACGGCGTTAAAGCTGTACAAACTGGATACGGGTCGTTATCCGGATACCGAACAAGGGCTCGAAGCCCTTGTGCAGATGCCTGACACCGGAATAGTCCCCAAAAAATGGCGTGAAGGCGGCTATCTGGAGAAAGGCAAATTACCTCTGGATCCGTGGGGAAATCCATTCGTATATTTAAGTCCCGGTGCTAATGGAGATACCGATATCATCAGCTATGGAGCCGATGGCGTTCCCGGTGGAGAAGGTGAAGACAGGGATATTAATAGCTGGGAACTTGAATGAACGTAGCGTTATGGTTCAATTTTCCAAGGGCGGCAAATATTTTAAATCCGGGCGGTTTCATAACTCTGCTTTTGATGATTCCCGTGGATTCACCCTGATCGAGCTGATTGTTGTACTGGCACTGATCGGTATCTTGCTGGCTTTTGCCATTCCACGTTTTCAGGATATATTTCTGGTTGATCCTGTCAAAAAACCGACCCGGTGGTTAATGGTGAAAGTCCCTTATCTGCGATATAATGCCATTCGCGACCAGCAAACATACCGGCTCCATGTCGGTTTAAGTGAAAATCGACTATGGACAACTCATGGGGTCCAGACAGCGGATGAGATGGATCAGGCCGGGTTGAAAGCGTACCAGTTACCCGAATCAGCCCGGTTGACCGGTGTGGTGTTCGCCAATGGAAAAAGACAAACCGCCGATGTGGCCGAAATCCGGTTTCATCCTCAGGGGTGGGCTGATCAGGCGATTATTCATATGGAAACGGACAACCAGGATCGTTATTCTTTTTTGATCAAACCGTTTTTAACATTACCAGAGCGCTTCGATGGATATAAAGATTTTGAAAACCGGTAATCACCGCTTTGCAACCCCCTTAATTCACCCTATATCCGGATTTACCTTACTGGAAGTGATGGTGGCGCTGGCCATCATTGCAACGGTCCTGATCAGCGTTTATAAACTGCATGCACAATCACTAACCCTTGCCCTTGAGACCCGTTTTAACGGTATCGCCCCATTTTTAGCCCAGCGAAAACTCGCTGAACTGACCATTGAAGACGCAGAGTTGCGGGAAGATGAAAGCGGCGATTTTGGAGAAGACTTTCCTGACTTCCGCTGGCGAATGGTGATGGCAAAAATGGAATCCGGGTTTAAGGAAAAAGCAGATATCGGTTTTGCAAGAATCGATATTACCGTTTTCAGTAGTCACAATGAATACCGCTATAACTTACAAACCTATCGCTTGATGCAACCCTAATTCAGGGGTTTTCTGAAAATCGAAATGCGCAATAAACAGGCATATGATACACAATTTTTCCGGATACGGGTTGTTTCGGCCGATCAATCCGGTTTCACGGTGGCTGAAATCCTTATCGCCATCTTTATTTTTACAGTCATTGTCACAACGGTCTTCGGTTCTTATCGAGCGACATCCGAGCAAGTGGAAATCGTCACCCGGAATCGCCGACTGGTGGAAATGGGGAGGAATTGCCTCGATCGGATGACCGGTGATCTTGCGGCTATATGGGTTGCCCAGTCACCGGAATACACCTCCCCCGGATTCAACGCCCCACCCGACCCATATCGAGTCGTTGGCACCTCCGATTCGGTTGGAGATCAGACATACACTATGCTACGATTCACTTCGTTTGAGCATTTACCGATTCGGCCAAGCCGTTCTTTTGGAGTTGCCCGCATTGTCTATTACGTCCGACCCGATGAAAATGATCAGTATAACCTCTACCGGGCCGATCAGCTGTATCCATATGAACCATTTGAAGCGGACCCCACGGATCCGGTATTGTGTGCCCATGTACGTTCTTTTGCGGTAATGTTTTACGATGATAGCGGCCGATCATACGAAACATGGGATTCCGAATCGGAAGCGAATGACTTTTCCACACCCGTGGCAGTGGGAATCCGGCTTGAACTAGGCGACGAACAGGATGAACGGGACATACAAGTTTTCGACACGCGTGTGACTCTAAGTGTTCGGCGGCGTGCCATGGAAGCGACGGCGCCGTAATAACCACTTATTGAGACGAATCTGGATGTTCAATGTTTTCAACAACAACCGGGGTATTGCCCTGCTGGTCACACTGACGGTATTGACCGTATTGGTCAGCGTTGCCTTGGCGCTGAACCGTCAGATGCGTACGGATGCCATCACCGGAAGGGTGATTGGAGATCGACTGGCCCTCCGGCACATGGCTGAAGCCGGGATTCAGGCCGGCATGGCTATTTTGGTAATTGATAAAAAGGAATCCGCCATCGATTCGATTCAGGAAAACTGGGCTGATCCTGATTACATTCAAGAAGCCCTGGCGGCATTGAACTTCGATGAAGGCCAGCTGGAATTAGCGATCCATGATGAACTGGGACGTATCCAGGTGAACGCCCTGGTAAAATATCCTGAGGGCCGACAATTTAATCCACTTCAGCATCGATTATGGGTCCGTTTTTTAGAAGCGTTATCTCTAGGGGTTGAGATGTATGAGGGAATTGAGCCGGCGACGGTCGTCAATCCGGTCAAGGACTGGCTCGATCGCGGTGATGATGATGCCATCACCGGTTTAAGCGGGGCCGAATCGGATTTTTACCTGGATCTTGACCCACCGTATTCATGCCGCAATGGTCCCGTGAAACATGTCCATGAGCTTGAACTGATCAAGGGAATAACCGCCGAGCTTTTTAGCGGAACGAATGCGGCCCTAGGCATTTCTCATTATCTGACCGTTTACGGTATGACCGCCGCCAAGGCTGGCGCCTTCACATTTGAAGGGAAAATAAATATTAATACAGCTGAACTGCCGGTGATTGCCGCTCTGCTGCCGGCAGGACATGTGGATCTTGCCCCGGCAATTGTTGAATATCGGGAAGAAACCAGCGAAGATCAATTTCTCCATGATCTTTCCCAGCCGATGTGGTATAAAAAAGTATCCGGTTTGCGGGATGTGTCCATCGATCCGGCGCTTATTACCACGTCCAGTGACTTTTTCCGTATTGAAGCGACGGCAGTCAGGAATACGGTTAATGTAAAAGTGACGGCGGTGATTCAAAGAGAAAAAATTAAAAAAACTGGCCAGTGGTACTGCCGGATACTGAGCCAGAGACAGGGTTTAATTGACCCGGTGAGCAAAAAATAGAAATCTTGAAGCGGCGCTTCCTTCGTTGTGACTGGTCGTGCAGAACCAATTTAATTAAACTTATTAATCAGAATTGATGCGTTCTTATGACAACTCTGGCCCACAGCCTCCCTGAAATCGCCGGACGGGTATTATAATGAGCAGCCGCGTCCTAGGGATCGACATCAGGAATCAATTCGTGAACGGTGTTGTCGTTCACGCCGGATTTAAAACAGAACGGATTGAAGCCCATTTTCAGGTACCCCTGGCAGGCCAGGATGAATTTGAAACCAGGCTGTCGGATGCGATTAATAAGATCGTGGACAGGATTGATGTCAAGGATATTTTCTGTCAGGTGGCGTTGCCTTCGGATTGGATTTTCTATCGCAATATCAACATTCCCATCAAGGGACAAAGTAAAATCCGACAAGTCCTTCCTTACGAGCTGGAACCGTTACTGGCCCAGCCCGTGGAATTGTTTGCTTTCGATTTTCTACCGGTAGTCATTGACGAAACCGAAAACGGCAATTACATGGTGGTGGCGGGAGTGGAGGGGACACGTTTAAAGAACTGTCTGAATGTGCTGGCCGCGGCGAAAATTGATCCGGACATTGTTACCGCGGGATCATTTGCCCTGGCCAGCTGTTTACCCAAGGTCGCCGATATTCCGGATCAGGCCGTGCTGGTGACCAGGGATGGAGGGACATCGAGTATTTTTCTCCTGATATCCGGGCAAATTGGGATGGCGCGTGTGTTCCGGTTTCCATCCGGCAAAGATTCGGATGCCGCAGCAATTGATGCCAGTCTTAATCAGACCATTTCAGCCTTTGAAGAGCAATATAACTTTGAATTCGATCCGCAAACCATTTATCTGAACCAGGACACGGCGAGCGAACGCGCGGGTGTCGAATCAGAACTGATTAAAAAATATGACTATCCGGTAAAATCGATTGATCTCTCCGTCGCCGCCGGGCTTTCGATTCAATCGACACGGTCGACATGGGACTCGGGACAGATGAACAATGCCCTGGCGCTGGCTCTTGTTCGGACAAAAGGGATCAAGGTTATCGATTTTCGCCGGGGAGACTATGGCAAACGGATATTTTTTTCAGAACAGCGGCCCCAGCTGATAAAAACGGCCGTTTTATGTGGGTTGGTACTGGTCCTTGCTCTCCTTGCCGTCATTTTAGACGGATACTATACTCGGAAAACCCTGCGTCATTTGGATGAACAGGTCGCCACCGTGTTTACGACAACTTTTCCCGAAGTCCGTCGAATCGTGGACCCATTGCAGCAAATGAAAGTAAAAATCAGGGAAGAAAAGAATAGAATTGCACAAACGGGAGTGGCGGAGAGGAAGGTTCCGATTGTCGATATTTTAAATGATATCAGTCGGCTTATTCCCCCTAAAATGAATGTTACCTTGACCGGAGTGACCATCGGCCCGGAAAATATGTTGTTGTCGGGTCATGCTGAACACTTTGATATGGTCAATGATATGCGGGCCAACCTGGAAAAGGCTGAGTGGGTGGAGACATCCATCATCAGTTCCGCCAACCAGGACAAGACCGGTCAACGGGTAGATTTTAAAATTAAACTTGTTTTCAATAGCAATGTAGAGACCCAGGGCGTATGAAGGGGTTGCAATAAAGTGATTCGAAAGAAACGATGGCTGTTCAGCTGAATAAAAGAGAAAAACTCGCCGTGTGGGCCGCCGGGATAGCGATCGGCTTACTTGTTATGGGTAAACTGGTTATATTTCCATATTTGGAGACACATGAAAAGTGGGCACGCCAGATAGAGGCCAAAAAGGTAACCCTGATCGAAATGCAGGCGCTTGAAGCCGAATATAAAAATTTTAAACAACTGAGTGATCATTCCCGGATTCGATTGGAAAAAAGAGGGAAGGATTTTACCCTGTATTCATTTATTAATGACGTATCCAATAAAGCCAAAATCAAAGATAATATAACCTATATGAAGCCATCGACCATTGAACACAAAGGCTCAGCTCTTAAGGTTGATGTCGTGGAGATGAAATTTTCCGGTGTGACGCTGAAGCAGCTCGCAGATTATCTCCATATGGTTGAAAAATCGGGGAATCAGGTATTTATCAAACGAGCCGCCATCTCAAAGTCGACCAAAAAAAAAGGATATTTAGATGTGACCTTACTGGTGGAAACCGTTATTTAGAATTGATATATTGTGGGAAAAAAAATACTCTATATTACCTTTGCCGGAATCGTCGCGGCGTTTTTTTTATACTACCTTTTTCCGAAAGAAGCGCTGGAGGATTACATCGATTATCAGGTGTACCGGCTTGATCCGGATTTTCGCCTGACCATCAACGATCTGGGATTGTACTATCCGCCGTATGTAAAGTTAAGTGATCTCACTGTTTATCACTTACAAAGTCCGATAATGACCGTATCATCGGCTCGGGTTCGGCCGGGATGGGCGGCCCTTTTTAATAATGGCACCATACTTGCATTTGATGGGTATATTCAAAAGGGACGGTTTAATGGCAGGCTCAGCCGTGAGGACGGCAGTTCACCGAAGGGGTTGACGACGGTGGATGTCGATTTAAACGGGATCCAGCTGGAAGATATAGACGGTTTGCGGTTGATTTCCGGTTTGAGCCTTGCAGGGCGGGTCACTGGAAACGTTGCCCATGTAAATGAGAATGAGCGACCGGGCCAGGGTAAGGCCGACCTTGTGTTTTCAGATTGTACATTTCAGTTGGCCAATGCGCCTTTTGGTATTAAGGTCATACGGTTTAATCAGATTGAAATGGGCTTGGCTCTCCAGGGTCGGATGCTGACGGTACATCGCCTTGAAATGACCGGTTCGCAGATAAATGCACGTTTTGACGGTACGGTGGCTATAAGCCGCCCCTTTATTCGAAGCCGACTGAATTTAACGGGTAAGGTCCGCCTTCATGCCGAGTTTATGTCTGGTTTAAAAAAGAAGATACCGGCCCCGCTCTGGCCGGACAAGCAGACCCTTAAAAACGGGTTGCCGGTATCGGTATCGGGTACGGTTCTGAACCCTCGGTTGGATATTAAGTAATCCTTTATGGCACGCTATTTCACCATCATCTATCTGGTATTAATTGTCGCTTTCGCGTATTTGGGAACTTTTATTTTTTACCGGATTTTAACCGAAAAACTTGAAACGGTACCGGTCTTTCAAGCCTCGGTCGATAAACAGCCGATTCCACCTCTCCCTCCCAGTGAAAAAAACACTGATTCCTTTCAGCAATATCAAACCGCCATTGATAGGAATCTTTTCAAGACGGCCTCGGCGGAACCTGCGCGCAAGACTGAAGCGGTCAATGTCAATGCTTTGCAACAAACGCAGCTAAGGTTGAAACTGTGGGGTACCGTATCCGGGACCACTGGAAAAACGTTCGCCGTGATAGAGGAGACGTCCACCAGAAAACAGCGCCTTGTTTCAACCGGGGATGAAGTGCAATCCGCCAGTGTGGAGATGATTCTCCGGGAAAAAGTCGTGTTAGTGGTAAACGGAAAAAAAGAGATTCTTAGGATCGAAAAACCGGCTCGTACACAACGCGCCGGTGCGGCAAAACGTGTAAGTACAGCGCCATCGCCGGCTCACGATGAGTCGGGGGGTAAAGATAAGAAAGAAGTGGTCATCCAGCGCAATCGGATTGAAGATGCGATTCAAAACGTGAATCAATTGATGAAGCATGCACGGATCCGGCCACATTTTACCAACGGACAACCGGATGGATTGAAATTGACCGGTGTCCGGCCGGGCTCAATTTTTACCGATATCGGGTTCAGGAACGGAGATATCATCACCGGTGTCAACGGCAAACCGATTGAATCGGTGGACGATGCCTTAAAGTTTTATTCCAGCTTGAAGAGCGCAACTAACGTAAATCTTCAAATCCGCCGGAGAGGCGCGGAGAAAACTATTCAGTATCGGGTTGAAGATTAAGACCATTTAGTATATCGTAAATATTCTCTATTATGAACAGATACCCACTCATAAAGCCGATTTTGGTCGTCACGGTTATTTGCCTTGGCCTGGTATTTTTTCGAAACGATTGTCAAGCAGCCTCATCCAAGGCGGACGATCAGTTTGTTTCCATTGATTTCAACAACGTGGATATTAATGTTTTTATCAAATTCATCAGTGAATTGACGGGCAGAAATTTTGTCGTGGATCAAAGGGTAAAGGGTAGTGTGACGATTAATTCGCCGGGTCAGATCTCCCTGGATGAAGCCTACCAGGTATTTGAATCGGTGCTGGAGATTCATGGATACTCGACTGTCCCAGCCGGTGAAGTGGTGAAAATCGTACCCGCTACCGACGCCCGCTCTAAAAGTGTAGCCACCTCGATAGCGAAACCTGAAGCAAGCCCGTCGGATCATATTGTTACCCAGCTGATCCCATTAAACTATGCCAGTGCCACCGAAATGCGGCGCTTATTGGCTCCATTGGTTTCGAAAAGCAGCGTGATTCTGGCCCACAAGAAAACCAACACCCTTATTATTACCGATGTCCAGTCGAATATCCAGCGATTGATGCGGATCATTGAAGTCGTTGATAAGCCGGGTGTGGGTCAGGAAATTGCGGTTATACCCCTGACGCATTCCGATGCCAGCAAGCTGGTCAAGTTGTTGACAACGGTTTTCAGCCCGAGCCGGCGACAGACCAAAGAGGGTGGTCCCAGTGGGGCGGTTGAACGGTTCATGGCCGACGAACGCACGAACACCATAATCATGCTGGCCGGTGAAAATGATATCGTCAGGGCACGAAAACTGATCAGCATGCTGGATAAAAAAATGCCTCGCGGCAGTGAGAAGATTCGTGTTTATTATCTGGAAAACGCCATGGCCGAGGATTTGGCCAAAGTACTTCAGGAAGTACCCGCCAAAAAGGGAGATCAGCCGAAAACAGGGAGAAAGGCGGCCGTGATATCCCAGAATGTTCGCATCATGCCTGACAAATCCACCAACAGCCTGGTTATTATGGCCGAAAAAGATGATTTTGCCGTCCTTGAAGAGATGATTCAGAAGCTGGATATCCCCAGGGCCATGGTTTTCATTGAAAGCCTGATCATGGAGGTGGATGTTAAGAGTGACTTTAATTTTGGCGTGGAATGGTCCGCCATGAAGGAGATCGATTACAATAACCGGCCGGCCGCTATTGGCGGCACCTTCAGGTCGGGCGGTACGAGCGAGCTAGGTGGCCTGGGTGGCATAGCGGGAGACGCCGTGGCCGGCGCCGGCGCCGCCACCGGCATCTTTCCTCAAGGTTTTTCCGTTGGTGTTATCACTCAAATGCTTGAAATCGGAGGGGTGCAATTTCCGGGAATTGGCGCGCTGGTAAACGTGCTGAAAAACGACCGGCATGTTCACATCATTGCTACCCCCCAGATCATGACCACGGATAATGAGGAGGCCACCATTACGGTGGGTAAGAACGTCCCCTACCAGACGAAATCCGGTTCAACGAATGTGGAGGCATTTAATTCGTATGAATATCGGGATGTGGGCCTTACCTTGAAAATTACCCCCCATATCAGCAAAGATCGGACGGTTCGACTGAAAATTGAACAGGAGCTGACCAAGCTGGAAGATATTTCCCAGGGGCTTTCCCAATTAGTCGATCGGCCGACGACACTTAAGCGGACCATTGAAACAACCGTGATCGTAAAAGATAAAAATACCATCGTCATTGGCGGACTCATCGATGATGCTTTATCCGTTTCCACGGAAAAAATTCCCTGCGTGGGAGACATCCCCGTACTGGGGTGGCTGTTTAAATCTCAATCCGATTCAAATGAGAAGACCAACCTGTATGTATTTTTAACCCCGCACGTAGTCAATAATCCCGTTGAAGCAGAGAAGTTATACCTGCGAAAACGCGTGGATATTGAAGAAACCATCAAAGCAGGAACGTTGAAGCTATATAATACCGAAAAAGTCTTCGATGATATGTTTATCGAAGATGGGCTGCTCACACCTTCTTATGAAGAAGATTTTCGTGATTTTTAAAACCGGCTTAATCCATTAGCCGGATTCTATTCAAGGTCCCATGCGAAAAACCCTGACTAAAATTCTGGAAGAGATCTCCGGTGTTTCCGAAGAAGATATCGCCGAAGTTCGCCAGAGCGAACCGGGCAATGAATTGGGCATCGCGGCGGAACTGGTAAAAAAAGCCATTATTACCGAAACCGAGCTGTTAACGGCCCGGAGTGTCCAGTTCGGCATCCCTTTTTGGCCGGAACTGCCAATAGGGGCATTAAATGCCGAATTTACCGAACGGATTCCCATCGGGTTTTTAAAAAGACACGTCATTTTTCCGTTGGGAATTCCGCATCAATCGGTGGATAACGATGCCACCCGGTCAAAAAAAAAGGATTCGGCCGATTTTATTATCGCCGTTAATGATCCCACGGTTATGCATCCCCTTGATGACCTGGTGCGGTTGTTGGAGTTGGATCGATATCGGCTGGTGCTGTCAGCTGAGTCAACTATTCTGTCGGCGATTAATCTGGCGTATGATATGAGCCGGGGTTCCGCCGAGCAGCTGGTTCAGGACATGGAGGAAGACAGCTCGAGTATTATCAGTGAGATCGAGGGTACCGCCGACCTTTTAGATGACACCTCGGATGCGCCAATCATTAAACTGGTTAATCATATCATTTCCCAGGCCGTAAAGGCCAAAGCCAGTGACATTCATGTCGAGCCCTACCCGGACAGCTTCAAAATCCGTCACCGGGTGGATGGGATTCTCTATGATATGCTCACTCCGCCCAAATGGATCCAGTCCTCGCTGATCGGCCGTATTAAGATTATGGCCAAAATGAATATCGCCGAAAAACGGTTACCCCAGGACAGCCGCATCGATGTAAAAATCGGTGACCAGGATATCGATATCCGGGT
>JAOZTO010000001.1:0-12644 GCA_029942265.1 Desulfocapsa sp. | reverse complement strand
AATGCCGTCGCCGCGCAACGATTGATCCGGGTATTGTGCGATGATTGTAAAAAACCATATCAACCGGATGAAGCGACCCTGAAACTTCTCGGTTCGGCAGCGGAAGATGTGCGTGGCAGGCGGCTATACCAGGCCATGGGCTGCTCGAAATGCTTTCAGACCGGTTATCGGGGGCGGGTCGGGATCTATGAAATCATGGTATTGAGGCATGGGATTAAAAATTTACTTCTTGACAACCACGACGCTTTTCGAATCAAGGAAGAGGCACTCAAGTGGGGAATGACCACCCTGCGCGAAGACGGTATCCGCAAAGTCCTTGCCGGGGTATCTACCATCGAGGAGATTTTGCGCATAACGCAATGATCCCCATAAGCGGTTTTATAGATCTCAACATGCCGATGAAGTTAACAGGCCGCTTTCCCCTGTGCTGTTGGGTCAGGTGCGTACGATGGGTGGCCGTCTCAATGGTCGTCGTTACCTCTGTTTTTTTCCCCCAACAAATCATTATTGCCGGCACATTGTCGATGGAAAATTCTTCCTCAGACAAAGACCGTCAGTACAGATTTGCACAGGCACTTTTTAAAGAAGGGCGTTTTAACAGGGCCGCTGCTGAATTTGAGCGGTTTGCATCCTTTTTCCCGGAGGATCCCCGGGTTTCAGATGCTCTTTACAAGGCTGGGGAAGCATATTTTAAAGCCGATCAATATCAAGAAGCCGCCATCGTATGTAAAACGGTCATTGAAAAAGATCCGTACGCCCCAAGTACCGCTAAAATATATTTATTGCTCTGTTGGTGCCAGGCCCGGCTAAGCGATTTTGACCAGGCATTGGTGACCCTTCACAACCTCTTGTCTATCCACCAGAAACCCGCTGTTCAGGACGAGGCACGCTACCTTGGCGCCTGGATATTTATCGAGACGGCCCAATGGCCGAAAGCCCGCGCCTGGCTGCAAGCGATCACGCCACAAAATAGAGAGCGCTATCATGTTGAAGCCCTAACCACCGAATTGTCAACCACCGATATGATTCCCTCCAAACATCCCCGGCTGGCCGGTTTTTTTGCGGTTTTACCGGGAGCGGGGCATCTGTACACCGGAAGGTATCAGGACGCGCTGGTTTCTTTCCTGCTCAATACCCTGACCATCTGGGCGTCTTACGAGGCTTTCGATGATGACCAGCCTGCCCTGGGGGGGCTCCTCGGGGTGGTTGCGCTCAATTTTTATGCGGGTAACATCTACAGCGCTGTCAACAGTGCCCATAAATTCAATCGTCGGGCCACGGAAGCATTTACCGACCGTTTGAGACATCGCTTTCCCGTCCGGCTGACCTTAGGGCCCGTTGATAAAGGCGGGTTGCTGATGATGAGCATTGATTTCTAGAGAAAAGTAATGAAGATCATGTATTTGGGTCGCGGAAATAAATAAATCCATCCCGCCCAGGTGGGATGGATCTATTTATTTCTGCGACCCTTATACTTATTCAGCAGGCGCCAATACTGATAACGCTTTTTTTGCCTCTACGGCCAGTTCACTGTCCGGAGCTACTTTGATTACCTTCCGGTAAGCGGCAATGGCCTGCTCTCTTTTTCCCAATGTTTCTCGGATCTTGGCGACATCCATAGACAATAGGGGAGAATCAGGTGCAATCGACAAGGCTTCCTCCATTGCTTTTTCGGCTTTACCGATATTGCCCGTGGCCAGATAAGTCTTACCAAGGCCTCGAAGTGCCTTGGCAAAGACGAGATCCTTGGTAAAGCCGTCCTGATAATGCTTGATAACTTTTTGATAGTAATCGGCAGAAGTCGCGTAATCATATTTGTTGTAGTAAGCCCACCCCAGGTTAAGGTTGGCAAAATGAGGGGTTGAGTAAAGAATATTAGCAGACAGTTTCTTAAAAACATTGATGGCGGCGTCCCACTCCTTCATCTTTAGATAAGTCGCTCCCAGGTTATTGTAGGCCAGCGCGTAATCGTGTTGGATGTCAAGCGCTTTTTTGAAGTGGGTCACAGCTTCCTGGTAGTGTTCCTTGGCGTCATAGCCCAGGCCAAGGTAGTTCTGGAGAATGGCATCGTCCGGATAAATTTTTTCCGCTTTGAGCAATTCTCTCAGGGCGGCCGTATAATTTCCCTCAATAAGATACGCCTCACCGATGTTTCGGATAGTCTCGCTTTGTCGCTTACTTTTTTTCAGGTTGTCGGCGCAACCCGCAACAACTATCAGTATGATGATGCCAGATAGGCACCATTGGTTTAGCCAGCATCGCATAAGTTATTCTCCCTTATCGATATACAAAATTTGTCGGTGGTTCATTGGATATGATCATTTTACTTTAACGTCTAAGGTACGATTCTGATTGTTTGAATTCCCCGGGTTTTCAGGAAAATCGTTTGTTCATCGGAAATGATCGTTGGCGTTAACAGGGCCTGACCATCGGGATGGTGCACCATTAGGCCGGGTTGGGTAAAAAAGACGCCCTGCCCATCCTTGTGGTCCCTCACGGCAATCGTCGGGTTGTCCTTGTATGAGATCGATAGTTTTTCAAAAAGATAATGCAATAGTTCCATCGAGTCAAAATGATTCGTCACAGATGCCACTTTCATCCCCGAAGCTTCGATGGCGGAAATACCTTCACCGGCAAAACTCCCGAAATCCACTAGGCAGGCATGCCCCGAATCGATGGAGAGCCTGTTGGAAACGGCATCTACCTGGATGCCACCATATGGAAAACTGATTTCCACGTTTTCTCGAAACGCCCAGTCTAGCGCGGAAGCAAGATCGCGGACAAAACGCTTGGAATCCAAGGTGGATATTTGCGGCGCTCCTCCGGCGGGTTGTTGGTCGCTTTCGCTGATGGTACCAGTTATCTGGCCGTCAGGTCTGATTTCCCAGTAGGTGATGTGGTGTTTCGTCAAGTATCTGAATATGGATTCGGGAAATGGCCCGGTTTTTGGATCAACCGGAGACAAGCAGATATGCTGGTGAGGTTTTCCCGGCTTATTTTTCATTGTCAGTATCCATTTGGCGTGAATTTCAACCGTTACGCCTCCATCTTTGAATACCATCTTTTCCATGGGACGATTTTTGGAGACTGAGGCAAAAATCTTGTCCAGTATTTGGTACACCGACACCGGTGGTACCGGGATGCGAATGATATGAACGTTCTTCCAATGGGATTTAACGATATTAAAATCGGATAATACTTTTGCATACGGCCTTATAAAAAGGAATCTGGTCTGGTCTTTTAGGAGCATTACCGGAAACATACTAAGGTCCAGGCGCCAGTCCTCTCCAGCCAGCATCGGGAAATAGTAACCACCCTGATCATACAACTTGGCCTCGAGCAGGGAGGCTACCTGGTTTAATACATAGGCGATTCCCGACAGGGGGATTTGACTGGTAGATAGGGAGGCAGGCTCGGTACCATCCAAAATGGCCTTTTCGCCCGCCTGCTTTTCTGGGCGGGAATCCGCCATCTCAGACAGCTTTGGGTCAGGCGCCACGATTGAAAAACTTTCTGGGTTGGGTGGGACCGCTAACGGCAGGTGCACCTTCTGGCCGACCATCACCCGGTTCAGGTCGGTAATTTGTGGATTCAGCGTCTGAAACTGGCGAATTCCTTCCTGGTACCTTTTAGATCCGTAATTCCCGAAATGCTGGGAGATCAGCTTGGAAACAGTATCTCCCTTGCGAATCAATACCGTTTTGATCGGGCGATCAGAAATAGAGGCGAACGGAATAATAACCGATCCCGAAGGATAGGTAGGAAGGGTATCCTGGGTGATAATTTTCAGCGGAATGAGGATAAGACTACCCGGATAGATTCGATTGATATCGTCGACTTGAGGATTCAAGCGAGCGAAAATATTAAGAAAAGTCGGGAAATCCTGATCGGAAATTTCACCCTTCTGCCTGAAAATTTTATAAATCCAGTCGTTTTTCTGAACAGTGTAAGGGTCGCAGAGGATATCTTGTCCCTGGTCGCGTTTAACAACGTAGTGTTTATCCCAAAGCGCCGCACTGGCTGGCGACGATACAAATGTGCTGATGAACAACAGAGTGAATAAAAAATTAACGGTTAGGTAAATCCATTTTCTCATAACGGTGGTTTCCCTTTTAGATCAAGGGCGTTTGCTATGGATTCGGAGACAGTTGTCACAAATTGAGCCAATTCCGTCCCAAGCAGCGGTTTTTCCGGTGCCGGTACCGGCCCGCTCGGTTGTACTAAAATCGGCTGATTGATCAAATCCGGGTTGGGTGAAATCTCAAATTCCGGTGGGAATGCCTGGTCAAAGTACATATTTTGGAAATCCGAGAATTTTATTGCGTGGGCCGTGGCATCGAGGATGGCGACTTCATCATCGGCCACGTAATTTAACCGGCGGGCCGTCACCAGGCCGGCCAGGCACTCACCACCGTGAGTGCAGGCAATATGGCCATTTCGGCAGGCCTTTAACTGCCAATCCATGATTTGCTGCTCGTTCACACGTACAAAAAATACGTTTGGATCGCCGGACAGGGTGTTGTACCGGTCCACCAGGTGGATAACCCGTGGCATGGAGACCGGATTACCGATCATGGCCGCCTGGGCCACGCTCGGTTGAACGGTGACCGGTTGAAAATGCCGTTGGTCCGGATCGGGTTGCTGATAATAACGATAGACGGGGTCCGCGTGGTCCGACTGCACCCCGATGATCTTCGGCAGCGTTTCAATAATCCCCACTTCGAAAAATTTAATAAAACCACGCAGGATAGCGGTAATATTGCCGGCATTGCCGATGGGAACGATGATCACCTTTTTGGACAGGTCGTATTCTAGATCCTGTGCGATTTCATAAGCATAGGACTCTTGACCGAGAATTCTCCAGGCGTTTTTAGAGTTCAATAAAGCGACTGGGTATTTTTCGGAAAGTGCCTCGACTACTTTCATGCAATCATCGAATACTCCGGGGATCTCAAAGACGGTGGCCCCGCTCCCCAGCGGCTGGGAAAGCTGCTGGGGAGTCACTTTTTTATGGGGCAGCAGTACGGCTGATTTTACCTTCGGGGAAAGATAGGCGGAATACAAGGCCGCCGCCGCGGAGGTGTCGCCGGTGGAAGCACAGACCGCCAGAATATCCGATACCTCCCCCGCTCGGATCAAGTAATTAATATAACTGAGGGCGCTGGCCATTCCCCGGTCTTTAAAAGAAGCACTGGGGTTCTGGCCGTCATTTTTAAAATAGAAAGGAACGCCTACCTGTTGCTGGAGCCGATCATTGGCGGCCACCAGAGGCGTATGCCCTTCACCCAGGTAAATCACGGCGTCAAGAGGCATGATCGGACCCAGGAACTCGTGATACCGATATATCCCTTTTAGTGCCGATATTGACAGCATTTTACGGTAATCAAAGATGCGCCGCCACATTTTGCCTGAAATTGCTTTGAGTCGATCGGCATCCGGGTCGTCGATTAAAAGTACCTGGCCACAGTCCGGGCAGGTATACAACAGCTTTTTAATATCGAAAACGGCCTTGCATCCCAGACACTGATAAGTCAGTCGTCCGGTTGGGCCTGGAATCAGGTAGGATCGGATGTTTTCCGGGAAATCTTCCGGTTTCATCTGGTGATCCCTTTCATATTGTCCATATACGGCCTAATGGCCTCCGGCAGAAGCACGGATCCATCCGGCTGCTGAAAATTTTCGAGAATCGCGGCGACCGTACGGCCCACGGCGAGCCCGGAACCGTTCAGCGTATGGACAAGCTCCGTGCCTTTCTGTCCCGTTCGTTTGAATCGGATATTGCCCCGCCGGGCTTGAAAATCCTCGAAATTGCTGCACGAGGATATTTCCCGGTAAGTGTTTTGCGCCGGTATCCATACCTCGATATCGTAGGTTTTAGCAGCGGAAAAGCCCAGGTCACCCGTACAGAGCGTGATCACCCGATAGGGGAGTTCCAGTTTTTTCAAGATGGTTTCGGCATGGTTTAAAAGAACCTCAAGCTGCTGGTACGACGTTTCCGGTTTAGCAAAGTGCACCAGTTCCACCTTGTTGAACTGGTGCTGGCGGATAAGACCCCGCGTATCCTTGCCGTACGATCCGGCTTCGGAACGAAAGCAGGGGGTATAAGCTGTATACAGTATGGGAAGTTCTTTTTCGGGGATGGTTTCATTTTGGTGAATGTTGGTCACCGGAACTTCTGCCGTGGGGACCAGGAAGTAGTCCCAACCTTCAAGCTTGAAAAGATCTTCGGCGAACTTGGGAAGCTGGCCGGTATGCGTCATGGATTCGCGGTTGACGATAAACGGCGGTAAAACTTCCCGGTAGCCGTGATTTTTCGTATGAGTATCGAGCATGAAGTTAATCAAAGCTCTTTCAAGTCTGGCACCGGCTCCGAAATACAAGGGAAAACGGGCCCCGGTGATCCGGGCGGCGCGGTCAAAGTCCAGGATCCCCAGGTTTTTTCCGATTTCCCAATGAGCAAGGGGGCTAAAATCGAACACCGGCGGCGTACCGATTTTTTTAACCGTCGCGTTGTCGGATTCATCGTTTCCCACCGGCACGGATTCGTGGGGGATATTGGGGATACCCATAAGGATGGTTTCAATCTCATTTTCGTACTGGGCGCGTTTCGGATCCAGGGACTTGATGCGGACCGAGACTTCCCGCATATCGGCCACCTTTGAGTCGGCATTCTCCCCGGCCTTTTTTATCGCGGCGATTTCATCAGAGACGGTATTCCGTCGATGACGAAGCATTTCAAGTTCACGAAGTACGGTGCGGCGTTTTTCATCGGCGGCGAGGAGCGTTCCCAGATCTACATCGGCGCAGCGTGCCTTTAGAGATTGTTCAACCACGGGCAAATTTTTACGGATGTACTTGATTTCCAACATAATGATACCTATATTAATAGGTTGATCTGCTTATCAATTGGATCATAGGGGTGTCATTGAATGATGATGACAAAGATAACTATCAGTTGCTAACAAACCAGTTGTTAGCAAACTTGGATTTTCGTATCAGGGAAGGCAGAATTAGTCAATGGTTATCGACCGGCACTGAACTGATCCTAAATTAGATTCGGGAGCGTTTAATGGAAGAAGGCCAATTAAGTAAAGAGGATATAAGAGAAAGTGTTATCAAAAGGATTCGCCGGATGCCGGCGGATGAACTGGCTGAAAAATATAAGAAAATCGAAGAGCAACTGTTTGGCTTCGCCAATTTTTTGGAATCACGGATTGTGTTATTTTATATTGAAAAACCGGGTGAAGTAAAGGGTCGTGATATTGTTGACCGATCCTATCATTATAACAAGATCGTGGTACTTCCCGCTTTTGATCCCGCCACCCATACCATGCGCCTGTTGAAGGTCGATGATCCGAGAAAAGATCTGAAAAAAGGACCGCGCGGCATTTTGGAACCCGATCCGAAAAAATGCAATACGGTGCCCATCGAATGTATCGACATTGCCATCATCCCGGGAATTGCCTATGACGAAAAGGGAGGACGGATCGGGTCCGGAGACGGGTATTATGATCGCTTGATTCCCGAACTTGCCGCTACCACCCGGAAGGTTGCCCTGTCACTGGAAGATCAAATTGTTACCCTGGTGCCGATGGAATCCCACGATCGGTACGTGGACATTGTTATTTCCGAAAAACGGGTGATTTACAAGATATAGACGAGCGAACATTCGTCGCGTGGCTGAAATCAACCTCAAAGATCTCGTCACCAAGGCGTAGCATGGCAGTCGCGGGTTGAGTCCGGGAGATGATTTTGCCACGACGGATGACATACAGGCGCACGGGTTTTAAACGTAACGCTTCGTGAATATCGGCTGCCTGCAGGATTACCAGGTCGGCATGACATCCCGGCGCAAGGCCATAATTTTCCAGGCCAAGGGTTCTGGCCCCATTTCGGGTAACGGCGTCAAATATCTGCTTCATTTCAGTGGTACCAGTCATTTGAGCCACATGCAGGCCCATGTGGGCCACTTCCAGCATGTCATGGGAGCCGAGGCCGTACCAGGGGTCCATGACACAATCGTGGCCAAAGGAAACATTGATACCTGTCGCCAGCATTTCCTTGACACGGGTCATTCCCCGACGTTTGGGATAGGTATCGTGACGTCCCTGGAGGGTAATATTGATGAGTGGATTGGCAACGGCATGTACATCGGCTTCTTTCATCAAAGGCAACAGCTTGCTGACGTAGTAATTATCCATGGAATGCATGGAAGTCAGATGAGATCCGGTGACCCGCCCGGTAAGCCCCAGTCGCTTTGTCTCAAAGATAAGGGTTTCGATATGGCGCGAAAGCGGATCGTCACTTTCATCGCAATGCATATCCACCGGCAGACCACGATTGGCCGCCAGTTCGCACAGCGCAGTGACCGATTTGGCTCCCTCGGACATGGTTCGTTCGAAGTGGGGAATACCTCCCACCACATCGACGCCCATATCCAGGGCTCGGGACAGATTGACCGGGCTGCCGGAATACCGGAAGTAACCGTCCTGGGGAAAGGCCACCAGCTGAATGTCTAAGTAGGGCTTAAATTGCCGTCGCACATCCAGAAGGGCCTGAACAGCCAGGAGGCGATCATCGCTGATATCCACGTGGCTGCGGATGGCGAGGGTCCCCCGGGCAATGGCCCAGTGACACAGTTTTTCGGCCCGGGCCTTGATGGCGTCGATGGTCAATTGGGGTTTTAATTCACCCCACAGGGCGATTCCCTCAAGCAATGTTCCGCTTTGATTGATTCGCGGTTGCCCGTAGGTCAACACGGTGTCCAGGTGAAAATGGCTGTCTACAAAGGGTGGCGTGGCCAGGCACCCCACCGCTTGGATTTCATCCCTGGCGGTGGCGTTAATCGCCGGGGCAATTTTATCAATTGATCCGTTTACAATGGCGATATCGCAATCCTCACGGCCATCGGGAAGGTTGACCCCTCGGATCATCAGATCGATCATCAGCGCTCCTCCTTCCGGAACGGTTTTAACAGGGCCGCCGGTGCGCGGGCATTACGGGATACCATCGCCATTCCCACGATGGTGAGTAAAAAAGGCATCATCAAGAAAATCTGGTAGGGCAAATCGATGAGACTGCTGGCCTGCAGGCGAAGCTGGAGTGCATCGATAAAAGCGAACAGCAACGCCCCGGCGGTACTTTTCCACGGACTCCATTGACCAAAAACGATCAGGGCGATACAGACCCAGCCCCGGCCGGAGATAACGCCGAAGGTATACGCATTGTACTGGGCCATGGACAGAAAGGCGCCGGCCAGTCCCATCAGCGCCCCGGATATCAACAACGCCTGGTAGCGCGTGAGGTGTACGCTGACACCGGCGGCATCGGCGGCATAGGGATTTTCGCCCACCGTGCGAAGATTCAACCCCCAGGGCGTGTGATAAAGAATAAAAGCGCTGGCCGGGACAACGGCCATGGCCAGATAAACCAGGGCAAACTGATTGAAAACAATCGGTCCGATCACGGGAAGAGATGATAAAAAGGGCAGGGGAACCGTTGCAAAGGCGTTAATTTTTGGAATCGATGAGGGTTGTCCGAAAATAAGCCGATAAAAGAAAAAGGATAGCCCGGAACCAAGCAAGGTGATCCCGATTCCGGAGACATGTTGGCTAAGTCCGAGGCTGACCGTCAATACACCCATCAACAGGCCGGCCAGCATGCCGGTAACGACAGCCGCCAATACGCCTACCCAGAGACTGCCGCTGAAAAAAGCGGTGGAAAATCCTGTCATAGCGGCCAGCATCATAATCCCTTCGATGCCGAGGTTGAGAATTCCGGCCCGTTCGGCAAACAGTTCCCCCAGGGTGCCGAAGGTCAGGGGGGTGGCGATACGGATTACGGCCGTAAAAAAACCGATTTGAAAAATCTGGTTGAAGATCTCGTTCATGCCGATCGCTGGGTCCATCGTAGACGGTATTGGTTAAAAAGGAGGGCAATCAGCATGGTTATAAGGGCCGTGCCCTGGATGACATCCGCTAAAAATACCGGCACACCGGTGGCCCGGGACATGGCTTCGGCGCCGGTGATGATCATGGCAAAAAAAACGGCCGCCGGGATTACCCCCAGGGGATTCAGGCGGGCGAGCATGGCGATGACAATGCCGGTATAACCGTAACCGGGCGATAGTCCCGCCATGACCTGAAAGTGCAGGCCCGCCACCTCTCCAACCCCCGCGAGGCCGGCCAAAGCCCCTGAAAAAAGTGCGGCCGCCATCATCACGCCGGTGATATTCAACCCGGCATAATGAGCGGCTTTGGCATTTTCACCCACGGCGTTAATGGCAAATCCCAGCGTGGTGTGACGCATCAAGACCCATACCAGCGGCGTGGCCAGGGCCGCCAGGAGTACCCCCAGATGCAGACGGGTGGCTTTGAGGAGGATGGGAAACTCCGCTTCCATGCGGATATCCGGGGAATCCGGATAGCCACTTAACGGGTCTTTCCATGGCCCGTCAAGAAGCGCCATCATTCCGTAAAAGATGATAAAGTTCAACAGCAGGGTTGTTACCACGTCGTCCACTTTGAAACGGGTTTTTAAAAAGGCGGGAATCGCCGCCCAGAAAGCGCCGGCCAAGCCTCCGGCGATAATCATACCGGGCACAAGACCCCAAGCGGGCATGATCTGCCGGGCGCCGATGAATGCGGCGGCCATGGCCCCGGCCAGCAATTGTCCCTCGGCCCCGATATTCCAGAACTTGGCCCGGAAGGCGACTGTCACCGCCAGTCCGGTGAAGATCAGGGGCGTGGCCTTTACCAACGTTTCAACCAGGTTAAAGCGGGAGCTGAGGGCACTTAAAAAAAGTTCGGTATAAGCTGAAAAGACATTGGCGCCAGCCATGACAATCAATCCGCTGCAGAGAACCAGCGCGGCCAGTATCGCTAAAAAAGGGAGCATCAGGTTCAGCCACACCGGGGTGTAATCGCGACGTTCCAACCTTAAAGCGATCATTTCGTCTCCTTGACACCGGCCATAAGCATGCCCACCCGGCTCACCGTCGCCTCTGCAATAGGAAGAGTATCCATGATACGTCCTTCGAACATGACGGCGATACGATCGGAAAGATGAAACAGTTCCTCCAGGTCTTCACTGATAATCACCAGTGCCCGACCGCGGTGTTTTAAATTGAAAAATTGCAAGTGGACAAAGCGGGTTGCCGCGACATCCAGTCCCCGGGTGGGCTGAGCGGCCAGCAGGACAAGGGGGTCCCAGGCCAACTCCCGCGCCAGCAGGGCTTTTTGGAGGTTGCCGCCGGAAAGCGTGCCCGTTCGTACCGTTGTCCCACCGGCCTTGATATCATAGCGGTCGATCTGTTCGGTGACGAATTCGTCAATGGCGCCATGCTTCAGAAAGCCGTGGCGACTGAAGCGTTTTTCACCAATACGGGGCATGACCATATTGTCGGCCAGGGGCAGCGTCGTAATCAGGCCGATACCGGTGCGGTCTTCCGGTATTCGCCCCACGCCGCGCGCCTGAACCTCACGAACCGATATCCGCTTCACCGGTTGTCCATTAATCATCAGCCGGCCGGATTCCGGCACCAGGACTCCGGCGATCACATCGGCCAGTTCCCGTTGCCCGTTTCCGGAGACACCGGCGATACCGACGATTTCACCGCCGCGAACGTGAAGGTGGATATCCTTCAAGCGGGGGCGGGTGTCTCCTGTAGTGGCAACATGTTCCAGTGCCAGCAGGACCTGGTCCGGTTTTGAGGCGGTCATTGCTGGTTTTTCAGGTGGATCGATCTGTTGGCCGCACATGAGTTCGGCCAGTATTCTGCAGCTGATGGTGTCATCGTTTTCCCGATGGGCCACGACTTTGCCCTGCCGCATGATCACTACCCGGTTGGTAATGGTTCGTACTTCGTTGAGCTTGTGACTGATAAAAATAACGCCCATCTGTCGGGATACCATTGCCCGGAGCGCTTCAAACAATCCTTCCGTCTCCCGGGGAGTCAAGGTAGAAGTCGGTTCGTCTAAAATGAGGATTCGAGCGCCCCGGATTAATGCCTTGATGATTTCCAGACGCTGCTGCTGGCCGATGGTGAGATTTTCCACCCGCGCATCCGGGTCCAGTTTCAACCCGTAACGTTCGTCGATCCGATGCATGCCCCGGCGAACCGATGTCCGATCCAGAAGCCCGTGATTACCCTTTTGCCCCACCATCAGGTTTTCAAGTACCGTGTGGCAGGGAACCACATGAAAATGCTGGTGCACCATTCCCACGCCCAGGGCCAGGGCATGGGCCGAGTTGCGAATATCGGCCGGTTTCCCGTTGACCAGAATTCGACCGGCATCCGGGGTGTAAACGCCGAACAACACATTCATCAGGGTGGTTTTACCGGCACCGTTCTCTCCTAAAAGGCCGAGGATATCACCGGGATAAAGGGTTAAATCGACCTTGTCGTTGGCCCTGACGGGACCGAAATGCTTACAGATACCCCGCATTTCCAATAGTGGTACGGAAGTGGACATGGGTTTTGAGTTTAAAGGGTTTATTTAGTTAATAGAGTTTAACGAGTTTAATGAGTTATTGGGTATAGGGGCGGTCTGCGAACCCGCCCCTATACGGTGTTGGTCATATGGTTTATTTTATTTGGGGATGGACTCGTCGATATCCACGCGGAAAGTGCCGTCTAAGATTTC